>NZ_JAUBQR010000024.1:0-46230 GCF_036701385.1 Microcoleus sp. Pol12B4
AATTCAATGGGAAGTCCGAGTTCTCGCTGCTGCATTAATAGGTGAAAGTGGCTTCCCCATGTGAGTTTTTCTTTGTGTTCTGGGGATGCGGTGGTGGCGAGTAGTTCTAGGTAGCTGTGTTGGAATTTGCGGGGGCATTCTTCGAGGATTTTGAGTTGGGTTTGGGAGAGTCGAAGCATTTTTTTATGATTTTAGATTTTAGATTTTTTATGCTGGTAAGCGAGGCGATTAATATTTTTTTTGACCGCAGATTGAGGCTGATGACGCAGATGGACGACGATAATTTTGATCGCGTTTTTGGAGGAGAGTGCGATCGCCCTACACTTACTATTATATAATGATTCATACCGTTAACGGCGAAGCTAATGCGTTTTGATACCTACATCCAGTCACTTCAGAGCAATCTCCAGCGGGGAAGCGAGCGCACCCATTACCCAAGTATCAAGAATTTACTCGATAATCCGGCGGCTAGTTTGGTAGCAATCATAGAAGAAAAAGGTAATAAAGCTGGTGTTCCAGATTTTACTGTCAGGCGCAGGGATTTACTCGTCGGTTATGTGGAAGCTAAGGATGTCGGGTTAGATTTGAATCCTGTTGAAAAAACCGAACAGTTGCAGCGATATCGAGAATCGTTAAACGGAAATTTAATTCTCACCAATTATCTAGAGTTTCGCTGGTATGTTGAGGGGAAAGTGAGATTGACCGCAGTTTTAGCCGAAAGAAAAGGAAATGAAATTACTCTCTGCAATTCTGACAAAACTCTTGAATTAATCGAGGGATTTCTTAATTACGCCGGTGCAGCTATTAACAGCCCTGAAGATTTGGCAAGACAGATGGCGCGCTTAACTAAATCAATTTTACTCGCTACAGAATCAGCTTTGCAAATCGAAACTGAAACCGGAGAATTACATCAACTAAAGCGTGGATTTAATGAGATATTGCTGCCGGACCTCAATGATGCGGCTTTTGCAGATATGTACGCTCAAACTATTTCCTATGGTTTATTTGCGGCGCGAGTTGGTCACGCTCAGAATCCCGGAAATCAACTTTTTGACCGCCGGACAGCGGGCACGTACATCCCAGCCACTAATCCGTTTTTGCGCCGATTATTTAACAGTATTGTCGAGACGGATTTACTCAGTAAAATTAATTGGGCAATAGATGATTTAGTCGAGCTACTAGGGCGAGTTGACATGACTGCTATTCTGGAAAAGTTTGGTAGTCGCACTCGACAATCCGATCCAGTTGTTCATTTTTACGAAACCTTTCTGGCAGCTTATAATTCAGCTTTGCGGAAAAGTCGCGGCGTTTATTATACTCCTGAACCCGTTGTCTCGTATATTGTTCGCTCTGTCGATGCTATCCTGAAAAACCGTTTTAATCTACCTTTAGGATTGGCAGATAATAGCAAAAATCCAGATACGCAACAGCCGCGAGTTCAAATTTTAGATCCGGCAACGGGTACGGGTACTTTCCTTTACGGAGTTGTCGATCGCATTTATCACAATTTGGCAGATATGGGGATATCTGGGAGTTGGAATCAGTATGTACAGGAAAATTTATTAAACCGATTATTTGGTTTTGAGTTGTTAATGGCTCCCTATGCCATAGCACATCTCAAACTAGGTTTGCAACTGCAAAATCTCGGCTATGAGTTTAGCAGCAAGCAGCGTTTAGGAGTTTATCTCACGAATACGTTAGATGAAGCTTTAAAAAAATCAGAGGTTCTCTTTGCTCAATTTGTCGCGCAAGAAGCTAATGAAGCTTCAGCAATTAAGCGGGATGTCCCGGTGATGGTTGTGTTGGGAAATCCGCCTTATTCTGGTCACTCTGCTAATAAAAGTGAATGGATAGCAGGATTGGTAAAAGATTACTATTATGTGGACGCTGTAGCGCTGAAAGAACGCAATTCTAAATGGCTGCAAGATGATTATGTAAAATTTATTCGTTTTGGACAATGGCGAGTTAGTCAAACTGGATTTGGTGTTTTGGCTTTTGTGACTAATCACGGCTATCTAGACAATCCTACCTTTCGGGGAATGCGTCAAAATTTGATGCAAACTTTTACTGATATTTATGTTTTAGATTTGCACGGTAATTCTAAAAAGAAAGAAGTTTCTCCAGATGGTTCGCCAGACCAAAATGTGTTTGATATTCAGCAGGGAGTCAGTATTGGCATTTTTATTAAAGAACCTGGTAAGTCTACTCCGGGAAAAGTTCATCATGCGGAGTTATGGGGAAGTCGGACTTCTAAATATGAACTTCTCAACCAGTTAGATATCGAGACAACTGAATGGGTGGCGGTTGAGCCTCGGTCACCAGAATATTTATTCATTATACAGAATGTCGATTTAAGAACCGAGTATAACAGTGGTTGGAAGTTGACCGAAATTTTTCCAGTTAATACACTGGGATTTCAAACTCATCGCGACGAGTTTGCCATTGAGTTTGAAAGGGAAGATATCAAGAAAAAGTTACAAGATTTCAGGAATATCAAAATATCCAACAAGGAAATTGAGGAAAAATACGATCTCAAAGATAACCGTGATTGGAATGTAGAAACTGCCCGACAACAAATTCGCCAAAATGAAAACTGGGAAAAATGGCTGATCGACTGCTTATATCGTCCTTTTGATTGGCGTTTTTGCTACTTTAGCACTGTAGCGATGGACTATCCTAGAACTGTTTTGCAACAGCATTTAACTAAAGAAAACCTTTCGCTTCTGTGTCCGCGACAACAAGCTACTCTAGGCTTTCAGCATATTTGGTGTGCAAATGTTCCAGCAAATGACTGTGTAATTTCGACAACCAGCCGGGAAGCAAACCAAGTTTTCCCCCTTTACCTCTATCCTGATACTAAAAACGAGCAGGGTAATTTATTTAGCGATCGCACTCCCAATTTCTCCCAAAACTTTCTCAGTGCCATTCGTCAAAAACTAGGCTATATACCAACTCCCGAAGCGATCTTTTATTACGCCTATGCTGTCTTTCACAGCCCTACCTACCGCCAGCGTTATGCAGAATTCCTGAAAATAGACTTTCCCCGCTTACCCTTAACTTCCGACAATGAACTTTTCACAACACTCGCTAAAAAAGGTGAGGAATTGGTAGCACTGCACTTGATGAAATCGAAAAAATTAAATAAGGTAATTACTAAATATCCTGTCAGCGGCGATAATGCTGTTACGCAAGTTACTTACAATGAATCGGAACGGCGGGTTTATATTAACAAACAGCAATATTTTGAAGGTGTTTTTCCCGAAGTTTGGGCGTTTAAAATAGGTGGATATCAAGTATTAGATAAATGGTTAAAAGACCGCAAAAAAGCAAATCGCAGTTTATCCTTTGATGAGGTGTTGCACTATCAGCGCGTCGTAATTGCTTTGAAAGAGACAATGCAAATTATGGCTGAAATTGATGAGGTAATACCGGATTTTCCTTGGGAATAGCTATCCCTTTGGGTTCCCAGAAACCGGGTTTTTGCGAAATATTCGTTACACACCGCAAAAACCGCAAAAAACCCGGTTTCTTTGATTTTGATGCGGTGTTTATCGAATTTCTTATATAAGTAAAGTCTTGTAGGGGCGAGTTTTACAGACAATAATTGTCTAAAATCGATAATCTTTTAAACCCGCCCTCAACGGCAACTCCCCATCTACCTATAGGGGTCTGTTTATGAAGCAATTGGGCCGGGGCGGGTTTTTGAGATTGTTGGTTTGAGGCGATGATGGTTGGTAAAACCCGCCCCTACAGCCAATAATAAATCACTCTTTTGTCAAGACAAAAACACTGTCTTTATTTCCCCGTCCAATCCGCAAATCTTTATCCAAATAAGTGATATCAAGCCATCCCTGCTGTTCGCGAGTATCCAGCCCGAAATCTACAGCAGCGAACTTTTTCCCCGACTCAATCTCATCGATAAACTTCCCAGGAAATTCATAGCCAATCAACCTGCTTAAACCTAGGATAGACCGCTCAAACTTCACCTCCACTCGCCGTTCCGAAGTTGGCTCAAATCTTGCCACTACACTGACAATTCCTTCCAAATAAGGCAATCCGTAAAGTTCGCCAATGTTGTAAATTTTAGATTCTTTGACGCGGATAGATTGATAAATTTGACCCAATTTCACCAATGGAAAACTGTCAAGATTCAGCAGTTCGCGGCTGGTGGTGTACAATAACCGCCAATCACCATTTAAAAGCTCTGCGGCTTCGACAGGGCGTGGTGTGGGGTTGTAATCTTCCAATTGGGCGATCGCGCTTAAAATCGCTTGTTTGTCGCTGGGAGTCGCCAGCAAACCGCGATTCTTACCAGCAATTATCTCTAATAGTGCAGATTTTCTCAGCATATATTTTTTTAGGAAGAGGGATGAAGAAGAAAAAAATATTCTTGAGTTCGCGTTCAATATTATTTATGAATTACGCGACAAGTCGTTTTTAGCGCGCTTATTATTGGGTTTGTCTGTACCCAGTGTGCATCCTACATTGATTAATGACTAATAACTAAGATACCAAATTTTACCAGATAGAGCATCGTCCGATATAGGTATGCTAATTCTTGCTCGTTTTTAACGTAGCGTCGGATAACTTCCCCCACGCTGATCGCACCTTCCTGCTTAATTGTATCCAATATCTCCATCTGAATGTTAACAGATATTCTCCTATCTTCACCAAAACTGGTAAACCTAATTGTCTGTACCTGCTTTAAAAGTTCTGGTTTGGCGATCGCACCCAGACTCAGCATCATCTCATTGCTTAAACTTCTAGTCGCATAATTACCCAATACCCGAAACGGATCGTCGCCTAGGGGATAAGGCGGCTTCCCGGCTTTTAAAGGTGCTGACTCCGGTGCCACGAGGCGAATTTCTGCTAATTCCCGCCACAATTGTTCGTAAGCAGCAATTACTACTTTCCAATCATAAATTTCCCTCGCCCTTTGTCTGGCATTTTCCCCCATCCGCTTTCTCAATTCGGGGTTTTCAATTAATTGGCACAATGCCAGGGTGCAAGCATCAATGTCTACTGCTGTGGCGAGAGAAGTGTGACCCATGTAAGTCGGCCAATTTAAGCTGCCGTCAAGATAATTTAGGGCTAAATCTAAACAAGATTCCGGGGGCGGTATGAGTGTGGGAATGCGGAATCCGTCTATTTCGTGGCGTATAGATTCTTTGTATCCGTTCCAATCAGAGACTATGGCCGGGAGTCCGTTCGCCATAGCTTCAATTGGCGTCAGTCCGAAGGATTCTTGAATGTTGTCGGACAGCGAAATGAAAATGTCGGCGGCCGACCAAATATTTATTCTAATTTCCGGCTGTCTCCCATCTAAAAAAATAGCATTCACCGAAGGACAAAATATTTGTGCGCTATTTTTAAAGTCGGGTTCTTCTCTCGGATCTTCGATCCAACCGGCTTGAATTAAGTGGATTTTGGCTTTTGTCTGTTGTGTGGCCCGTTCTAGGGCGATGTACATGGGTACTGGATGAGCTTTTGCAGAAAAAGTCAATCGACCGACAAATAACACAACAATATCTTCGGGAGAAATGCCGAGTTCTTGTCGCAGTTGGCGGCGACTATTAACTGCTTCCACACCCTGCGGAAACGCGCTGCAATCCACTCCTAGGGGAATAACGGGGAATTTGACCAAAATCTCCGGTTTACCGCCGTTGCGCTGGGCTAAATATTCAGACCATTCCCTCATAACTCCTTCTACTGCTGTTTTCACGGCGGCAGAGGTGCAGATCAGGGCGTCCCAAGGCTGCATGGGTGCGGTGATCAAATCGCCGATCGCCCCCATGATGTATTTTGTACCGATCGTGTGAGTAACGCCGCAAACGCTGTAGGCCCGCTGATCGACAAATCTGCGCGCCCAAACCATCTGCGACAGAACCGGATCGGGTCGGTAAATTGTGCCCGGTTGAGATAGCAAATCCGGTCGTTCCATGGGAACCCAGCGAACTTTCCGAGGTTTTTGCAGCCAAGGTTGGATGTGCGAACAAAACTCCTTAAAGGTTGTTTCGCTATCGGCGCAACAATAAAGAGAGTCAGCGGTTCCGTGTTGGACTAAGCTTTTGAGAAACCCTTCTCCGGCTGAATGACGCCCCAGAAGTTTTTGCCCTCCGGTGTGGTATCCCTCTTTGTTGTATAAAACCGCTGCCGTTATATCCATTCTGAGATTTATTGCTTGAGAGTTGACTGAATAAGCCAGAGGGCATTCGGGCTCAGGCTTTGATGAAAAACCAGCAGACTGTTGTGAATCAACGCCTTGCCGTTAGCGAAGCTTGCACAATAGGATCGCCGCGTGTCCCGCGATATCTTAAAGACGATCGTCTTAGATTACAATGCTTACGGCTAAAGAGGATTGGCAAGAGCGGATTTTAGTGTTATCCTCATGCCCATGCTTGGGGGCGATCGCCTTTTGGGTCTCCCATCTTATCCGATCCGGAACCAAACAGTGCCTGTGGTATAATGCTTTAGCCTTGCTAAATGCCCGATTTGCAAGTGCTTGATCAAAGGAGCAGTTCGTCGGCAAAACGTTACCTCTACTCGATCGCGTCTTTGTCTTTAAAAACCGATAATCATGTACAACCCATCTCTGCGTCAAATTCCTCGCCACTTACCTGCGGATGTAATTCCATTAAAGCAGCAATCTTCTCTTTTAGACTGGTTGGAATCTAACAATCGCCTGTTAGCAAGGGATGTCCAAGAACCCGACTATCTGCACGAAGAAGAAATTTCTGAACTGATGGCAGTTGACGACAGTCCTTACGATGATTTAGAAGAGGAAGTAGAAGAGGATGTGAGTGTAGGCGAAGAATAACGGGTAGAAGGGTGAAGAAATCAACCGGAAACAGGGAAGAAAAACTAAGAGATTTCTCAATCTCCTGTATCGCACCCTATTCCCCCATTGTCAATTGCTTATTCTCAAATAGTGTGTGGTGAGGAGTGTTATGGATAACTTTTTGGATGAGAAAATCCCTTTTAGTCTGCCTTTCAAACTTACAGGCAAGAATTTATTCCTGCTGCTGGGTTTAGGGCTCGGCCTTTTAGCGATCGGTTTAGATGTAGCAGCGGATAGATTTTTGAATTTACCTGCATCGCTATTTATGCCGCTAGTTGTTTGTGCTTTAGTTGCGTCGGGGTTGGGTTATGCAGTTGTGCCCGTACTCCAGCAACTAAAAGCAGGACAAATAATTCGCGAAGATGGCCCCCAAGCCCACTTGAAAAAAGCGGGAACGCCGACAATGGGAGGCATCTTTTTTGTACCGGCAGGGCTAGTAGTCGCTTTACTTTGGTCTAAGTTTAACTCAGATGTTGTTGCCGTATCGGCTTTAACTTTAGCTTACGGTTTCATTGGCTGGATCGATGATTGGCAAATTCTGCGACGTAAGTCGAACAAAGGTATTTCCCCTCGGATGAAATTGGCTTTGCAAATAAGTTTTGCTGCTCTATTTTGTCTCTGGCTGATGTTTCATCAGCCTGCTATTTCTACAAATGTTGCTTTGCCTTTCGGTTGGGTATTGCCATTAGGTTTGCTGTTCTGGCCACTGGCTGGTTTTGTGCTAGTTGCCGAAAGCAATGCTACTAATCTTACTGATGGTGTTGACGGATTGATGGGCGGTTTGGGCGCGATCGCACTTTTGGGATTGGGCGCATCTGTAGCCTCAACTTCGCCCGAATTAATGATATTTTGCGCTTGCATCAGCGGCAGTTGTTTCGGTTTCTTAGCACACAACCGCAATCCAGCCAGTGTGTTTATGGGCGATACAGGAGCTTTAGCTTTGGGCGGTGCATTGGGTGCGGTAGCTTTATTAACAAATAGCCTTTGGATATTATTAATTATCAGCGGGATTTTCTTTGTAGAAACGCTGTCAGTAATTGCTCAAGTAGGTTATTACAAAGCTACAAAAGGACCTGATGGCATCGGCAAGCGTCTGTTAAGAATGGCTCCACTGCACCATCATTTAGAGTTGTGCGGCTGGTTGGAAACTCAGGTTGTTGGCATTTTTTATTTAACTAACGGGGCGTTAGTGTTAATGATTCTGATGTTGACAAGAAACAGTTGAGAAGGGATTGCGTGACGGATTGCACAGGGGATGTAAGAGATATTTTCTACTATTTGAAAGAAACAGGTAAGATGCCTGTTCCCAAAGAACTGAATGCAGTTGTGGAACAGGCATATTGCCTGTTTAAAGCTAAAGCAACACGTTTTTGGGCTGAGCCACATTTCTTAGTCTCTTAGAAAGGGACTTCGTTTCTGTAGTAAGTAGCAGTTTCAACCACTGAACAATCTATAATATCCCTACTTAATGGAATGGAAATTAATAAAATTTGGGGCAATATGGGAAGAATTGTTTCATCTACAAGCCTTCTCTTGCTGGCTGCTAGCTCAGTTTTGTACGGGAACCTCGTTAGGCTGGGTTATGCTGTTCCAATTCCCTATATTTTAGACGTTTTTTGCTTAAACAACTGTCCGGCTGATGGTTTAAGTATTTTGCATACCGAATTCCCGCCCGATAATTTATTAAACTACGAGAAGCCGCTAATACAAATTTTAGGCGAACCAAATAAGTTAGATAAAAACAGAATTTCCATTTTAGTAGAAAAATCTAAATACAGGCTGACTGTATACGATAGCAAAAAGCCAGTAAAATCTTATCCTGTAGTATTTGGTGGCAATCCCACAGGTGATAAATTAAAAGCAGGGGATTTGCGGACGCCGGAAGGTGTTTTTAGTATTAAAGATATGTACCCTCACGAAAATTGGTCAAAGTTTCTGTGGCTGGATTATCCAACCAAACAATCTTGGCGCAAACATATAAAAGCTAAGCAAGATGGTACAATTGGGTGGGGCGACAGTATAGGCAGCGAAGTCGGGATTCACGGCGTTCCTCCTAATTCGGATAATATTATAAAATATCGATCGAACTGGACTTTGGGCTGCGTTTCGCTGGAAAATAAGGATGTTGAGGAGTTGTATCAGTTTGTGGAGAAAGGCACAGAAGTAGAAATTATTCGATAAGTTAAGTGGTCATAAAACTTGTTAGTAAGAATTACTTTACTCCTAATTGACTCAAAAAGCTGCATAGAGGGCTAATGAACAGTGACGAGTTTTTACCTCAAGTTTCGGTGGTTGTACCTGTTTACAACGGCGAGATGGATTTGCCGCAGTTAATCGAGTGCCTGCGATCGCAAACTTATCCGCCACATAGAGTAGAATATCTCTTAGTAGACAACAACAGTCGCGATCGCACTTCAACCATCCTCCAAACAGCAGCCTCTAACTCCCCCTCAGTCCCCCCTTTGGTAAGGGGAGAAAGCAATTTCAATCAAATAACCATTCGCCACCTCACCGAAAATCTGATTCAAAGTTCCTACGCCGCCCGCAATCAAGGAATTCGCGCATCCACAGGCGAAATCATTGCATTTACCGATGCAGACTGTCGCCCGGAATCTGACTGGCTGGAAAATTTAGTTAAGCCATTTGTTGACTTAGAAATAGGAATTAGCGCTGGGGAAATACTCGCATTGCCCGGTAAAACTATCTTAGAACAACACGCCGATCGCCAAAATACTTTATCTCAAAAACATACTCTCGCTCACCCTTTTTGTCCCTACGCCCAAACCGCAAATTTAGCTGTACGGAGGCTAGTTTTACAACAAATAGGATTATTTCGCCCTTACCTTACCAGTGGTGGCGATGCTGACTTGTGTTGGCGGATTTTGCGGGAAACATCCTATAAAATGTATTTTGCCGAAAATGCGATCGTCCGACACCGCCACCGTTCTACAATAAAACAGTTGCAAAGTCAATGGTATCGGTACGGCGAATCTAATAAATATTTGCACGAACTCCACGGTGTCGATTTGATGCGAGAATTCACAACAGGGGAATATTTTTACCGGCTGGCTAGGTGGCTATTCAAGGAATTGCCTGTGGCTGCTGCCACAAGTGCGTTAGCGAAGCCCTCGAAGAGGATCGCCCGATCCGATCTGGTAGATTTGTTTAATACGCCGATCGGTCTTTTGAATGTTAGGGCAAGGTCGATCGGACAGCGCCAAGCCAAACTTCCTTTAGCAGCTTGGGACATTGAGCGGTTTTAATACTTTAGACAATTAATGATTGTTTGATCGCACTTGCGATCGACAAATATTCCTTTGTATGCAATCCGCACCTCTATATACGTATAAGTATAGTTTATAGGTACAGATAAATATGCTGAATCATAAATATGAAAATTTAATGCAATACTTAATATAAAATTAATAAGTCGATTCTGAAGCGCTCGGTTTGACAACGGGAACCAACTCAGAGGCAAATTCCCAAATTTTCTTTACTTCTGCCTTCTGGCTTTTGAGTGCTGTCGTCAGCGCGATCAAAATTATTCTCAGATTTTTAAATTTTTGTAACCTTTACAGGTAATGCCCATGGCTCAAATCTTACTCCAGACGGTTTGGTTTATACCTTGCTATCCACTCATCGGCGGAGTTCTGTCCATGGTGTGGTTTCCAGCAGTTACCCGCCGCACGGGACCAAGACCATCCGGTTACGTGAACGCCATATTAACCTTGTTCGCTTTCTTACACGGGGTCATAGCCCTGACAGCTATCTGGAACCAACCGGCGCAACACCAGTTGATTCCTTGGCTGAATGTAGCAGGTTTAGACTTAACCATTCCTGTTGAAATCTCTGCTGTCACCGTCGGGGCGACAGTTTTGATTACCGGACTGAACTTGCTAGCGCAGATTTATGCTTTCGGTTACATGGAAATGGACTGGGGCTGGGCTCGGTTCTTTTCTCTGATGGGGCTGTTTGAAGCTGGGATGTGTGGCTTGGTACTGTGCAATTCCCTGTTCTTCAGCTACATGATTTTGGAAG
Source organism: Microcoleus sp. Pol12B4 (assembly GCF_036701385.1). NCBI lineage: Bacteria > Bacillati > Cyanobacteriota > Cyanophyceae > Oscillatoriales > Microcoleaceae > Microcoleus > Microcoleus sp. Pol12B4. The sequence continues at coordinate 10,877 of NZ_JAUBQR010000024.1, forward strand.
TTCTGACTTTGGGTACTTACCTGCTAGTCGGGCTGTGGTTCAATCAGTCTTTGGTGGTGACAGGAGCCCGCGACGCTTTCTTAACCAAGCGGGTGGGTGACTTATTCCTGCTGATGGGAGTAGTCGCAATTCTGCCGCTGGCTGGAACTTGGAATTTTGACGAGTTGGCTGTTTGGGCCCAGACTGCAAAGCTTGACCCGACTGTAGCGACGTTGCTGACTTTAGCTTTGATTGCCGGTCCGATGGGTAAATGTGCTCAGTTTCCCTTGCACCTGTGGCTAGATGAGGCGATGGAAGGCCCGCTACCGGCGACGATTTTGCGGAATACCGTAGTTGTGGAAACTGGCGCTTGGATATTGATTAAGTTGCAACCGGTGATTGCTTTGTCACCGATCGGACTGAAGACAACTATTATTGTAGGCGCTGCGACGGCGGTTGGTGCTTCATTAATTGCGATCGCCCAAATTGACATCAAGCGCACGCTTTCCTATATAGTCAGCTCATACATGGGCTTAGTATTTATCGCCGTCGGCACCGGACAAGCCCAGACAGCCCTGACATTGATATTTGCCTACACCTTCGCAATGGGTTTGCTGGTGATGAGCATCGGTTCGGTAGTTTGGAACAGCGTCACTCAGGATGTCCGAGCTCTCGGCGGTTTGTGGGGAAAGCGGCCGATATCCGCCATATCGTTTATTGTCGGTAGCGCTGGATTGGTGGGACTGCCACCCTTCGGCTGTTTCTGGGCTTTAGAAGACTTCACATCCGGGCTTTGGGAAACTCACCCTTTCTTGTTAGGAATAGTGCTGTTTGTAAACGGCGTCACTGCTTTTGGCTTAGTGCGCGTCTTTGGTTTAGTTTTTGGCGGCAAACCAAAGCAAATGACCGAACGCTCGCCAGAAGTTCACTGGCCTTTCATCTTGCCGATGACTGTTTTAATGGGCTTTACTTTGCACGTTCCGCACGTGCTGGCGACGTGGCAGTTATTACCGGGGGCGAGTTTTAATTATACCGCCACTGCACTGCTAGTTTTCTCAACAGCGATCGGCATCGGTGCAGGAGCATTTGTTTACCTAAACGAGAAATGGGAAAAACCGGTGCGAATCGGTTCTCAAGCCCTGCAAGACTTTTTTGCTTACGACTTTTACACCGCCCAACTTTACCGCGTGACAGTGATATTTGCAGTTGGTTTGGTTTCCCAAATCATCTCCTGGTTCGATCGCAATATTGTGGACGGATTCGTGAACTTAATCGGTTTTGCAACGGTTTTTGGCGGGCAAAGCCTCAAATACAACGTTAACGGTCAAACTCAGTTTTACGCCTTGACAATTCTGTTCGGAGTGGCAGTTTTGGGACTGCTCATAAGCTGGCCACTTCTAGCTCGCTTGTCGCTGATTGTGGGCGGGTAAAGAAATATAAGCTTGAAGATTTTAGGTGACAGTTTTCATCTAAAATCTTAAAAACATGAAGTCTTGAACAAAGATTTCAAACTAGATACAACAAGGCAGCATAGATGAACTCAAACAACAGACAATTCAATCTTTCCCGGCGCAATTCCCTCAAATTTGTCGCAGGTGCTATTGGTACAGGGATACTCGCAGCAGGAGCAGGCGCTGATTTGGCTGCACCCGAACCGGCAATTGCTCAAAATGACTCGACTCCGGATGCAGCTCTGCAAAAGTTAATCGACGGAAACAAACGGTTTGTTGAGAGCAAACGCCAAAATCCCCACCAAGACTTTGGGCGTCTCACCGAAGTTGCCAAAACTCAAAAACCCTTTGCTTGTATTCTCGGCTGTGCAGATTCCCGCTTTCCTTCGGAAATTATCTTCGATCAAGGGTTGGGAGATTTATTTGTCTGTCGCGTGGCCGGAAATGTTGTTACTCCAGAAGAAATGGGCAGCCTGGAATTTGGCACGCTGGTACTGGGAGCAAAAGTGCTTGTGGTAGTCGGGCATGAAAGGTGCGGTGCGGTAGACGCAACCATCAAAGGAGCTCAAGTTCCCGGTCAAATTGGCAGTTTGATCGACGCCATTAAGCCGGCTGTAGAAAGCTCGAAAGACCAAACGGGCGATCGTCTAGAAAATGCCGTCAAAGCGAATGTTATTCTGCAAGCTAAGAGGTTAAAAGCCTCTCCAGTTATCTCTAAGTTAATTGCGGAGAATAAACTGAAAGTTGTTGGTGGGTATTACGATTTAGACACAGGTCGAGTCACTATTCTTTCTGAGTCGTGATGAAATTTGAAATTGATAATTGGGACCAAGTTTAACATCTAAACTCTCAAATTATCAAAGACAAGAGCCTGCAAAATTGATTGTTCACTCTTCACTCTTCACTTCACACATTATGCTTAGTGCCTTGCTCTGGTTGCCCGCGTTGGGCGCTGCGGTAGTCGGGTTCCTGCCCGGAAATATCAATGGAATGCGTCTGCGTTCAATAGCCTCGGCTTTTGCGGCAGCTATTTTCATTTTAAATATCTGGCTGTTGACTCAATTCGATCCAGCCAATTCGGGACTGCAATTTCAAGAATATTTGCCTTGGATTCCGCAATTAGGTTTGAGCTACAACTTGGGCATTGACGGCTTGTCCTTGCCACTGTTGGTTTTAAGTGCTTTGCTGACGCTATTAGTCATTTACGGCACTGGCGAAAAGATGGAGCGGCCCCAGCTTTACTACGCTTTGATTTTGTTAATCAATGCTGGTATTGCCGGAGCTTTGATGTCTCAAAATTTGCTGCTGTTTGTACTGTTTTACGAAGTAGAATTAATTCCTTTTTACCTGTTGATTGCGATTTGGGGCGGAAAGCAGCGGGAATACGCTGCCATGAAGTTTTTGATCTACACGGCAGTTTCGGGACTTTTAGTGCTGGCAGCATTTTTGGGTGTGGCTTGGCTGAGTGGGTCTTTGAATTTCGATTACAGTGCGATTACCACTCAAGAATTGCCGAGAAATTTGCAGTTAATCCTGCTCACAATTTTGCTAATTGGGTTGGGAATTAAAATTCCCTTGGTGCCGCTGCACACTTGGCTACCGGATGCTTACGTCGAAGCTTCGCCAGCAACAGCAATTTTGCTGGGAGGGATTCTCGCGAAGTTGGGAACTTACGGTTTAGTGCGGTTTGGCTTGCAGATGTTTCCCGAAACTTGGTCGATTATAGCTCCCGTTTTAGCGATTATCGGGACTGTGAGCGTGATGTACGGGGCTTTGAGCGCGATCGCCCAAAAAGACATCAAGCGCATGGTAGCCTATAGTTCGATCGGACACATGGGCTACATCCTCGTTGCCTGCGCGGCGGGTACGAAACTCGCCTTAATCGGTGCTGTCGGGCAAATGGTAAGCCACGGCTTGATTTTAGCTTTGCTGTTTTATTTGGTAGGCATCATCGAAACCAAAGTTGGCACGCGGGATTTGGATGTACTCAACGGTTTGATGAACCCGATGCGGGGCTTACCCACCGCCAGTTCCCTGTTAGTTTTGGGCGGTATGGCAAGCGCCGGAATTCCCGGATTAGTTGGTTTTATTGCCGAATTCTTAGTATTTCAAGGTAGTTTTTCAGCATTTCCAATTCCAACCTTACTGTGCATTTTAGCCTCCGGGTTAACAGCAGTTTACTTTGTAATTCTGCTCAACCGCACCTGTTTTGGGAAGTTGGATAATGCCACGGCTTACTACCCTCCAGTTACGTTTGCTGAAAATATGCCGGCGCTGGTTTTGGCGGGCATCATTTTTGTGTTGGGAATTCAACCTGCTTGGCTGCTCAAGTGGAGCGAATCTACTACAAATGCAATCGTTGCTACTCTGCCGGCGGACAGAAATGCCCAAGTAGCTATTAGCTATCCTGTTGAACATTTGGCGATTTCCATCGCGTCTACACAACAAACAAAGTCCGCCGACGCTAATTAAGAGTATCTACTTGTTACCAGGCAGAGCCTGGTAACGCAAATCCGGAGGCTAAGCCTCCAATTTTTCAGTTCAGGCATGGATATCGGTTCCCAAGCAAAGCCGGAGAACCAGTTAAAGAATTGCAGCTTTTTGCAATAATTCAAAATATTTAGATTCAGTCAATCAAAGGAAAAAACAATGGTACAAACCCCTAATAAACCAGCAACTAAACTACCTCCTTCCAAGCACGAATTTGCGGAAGTAATTCACAGGCTGGAAGCTGGTGGCGCGATGATTCCAGATACGCCGGAAAATCTGATGCAAATCATCGCTATTTGGAAAGCTTACGCAGTGCCGATGGATTTTTACTGGCGGGATTTGCTTTACATCGCCGAACGAGTATTTTTGCACCCACTTCCCTTCTTTAAATACTTTTTACCCCAAGAGTATTTAGATTTACAAAATCACTATGCAGGCGACGGTGCAGATTTGCGGATATGGCGCGGGACTGGAAGTGTTCACCCCGAACTTTTGGAGTTCATGGAGAAGGGAGAAACAGGCAAATTGCCGCGGTTTTTTCACCATTTGTGGCACGATCGCATTAACATGGAATTTGCGGAAGAGTGCATGAGGTCAATGCTTTGGCACCGGGGCTTGTACGTGCCTACCAATCAATTCGATCCTTATTTGGACAGTGACGAATATAAGGCTAATGCCGATCGAGCAATTAAAGCTTACTTCAAAAAAGACCCGTTCATGCTGGCACTTCACAAAGCATTTCCAGAAATGTTTTTAGAACAGTGCCGCCAAATGTCTTATTACAGCAATCTCGGTTTGTTCTGGGAAGTCATGGCGCCGGTGTTTTTTGAGGTTTCGGACTTGTACGACGAAGGGAAAGTTACCACAGTCCCGCAGGCGATGGATTTCCTGGTAAATGGCATATTTGCGATCGCCGGACGCCCCATTTACCACCACGTTTACATCGAGGGCGAGAAGTACGAAATCATCCCCAAATCTAAGGGTTTTACTTGGCTTTACGAAGCAGCGTTACCTTACGTGGAATCTGTATTTTATCGCACTTCGCCATTCCGAGGTACTAAATCTTACAACGCTCAAGCTAAGGAAGTTCCCGAAGATCAAAAAGACTTCCACTACGGAGTTTTGTATGCAGACAAATTCCCGGTAGGTACGGCGGGGATTCCGCCGACTTTGCTAGCACAAGATATGCTGCATTTTCTGCCGCCGTATTTGATGGATTTCTACAAACAGCGCTGTCGCGGCGAAGATGATATCCTCAATCAAATTGGGGTGACATTTCAGCGATCGATGTACTGCGTTACTTCGGCGGTGATTCAAGCTTTGCGGACTGCTCTTTTGTATCCTTTAGATGACCCGAATCCAAAGCATTTGAAAGCAAATCGAGCTTTCTTTGAGTCTCAGCTCGATCGTTTCTGTCGCCCGGAATACGGCATGAAATATGCTGCGAAGCTCAAGAATATTCAGACTTCGGATTATAGGTAAAGGATGTTTGCGGGAGGCATCTTAGCTGAAAAGTCCGCCAGGGGTTTCAACCCCTGGCTCAAAGCTCCAGTCGCTTGAAACCGGCTGGTAAAAATCAGAGCTTTTTAAGCCGTTTCAAAAGTCCTATAATATTAAGCCAGTTGGCATCGTCATTATTCATCTCTCTCTTCTTTTGCTCTGCTTTCTCTGCGTTCTCTGCGGTTTAACCATTCCGATATAAAAAAAAACCAATAACTATGGACAGCAACGATCTAGCCAAATATATCGAAGCAAAGGACGGGATTTCCAAACCTTGGCTGTTGGTGCAACTGCGACTGAAAAAATTGCAAGAAAGGCGATCGGAGATTTCTGCTGAAGAGTATATGACAGAACTTACTGACCTTCACAAAGATTTAATGAATCTGGGCGAGTGGTGGCTGGGTATCGAGGATGAAGTGTTTTAAAATTTAATTGAAATTTGAAGTAGGATTAAGTCTATCGCACTTTAAAATTTCTCCATCAAATGTTTTTCGCGGGCATAGACATCTCGTAGCTGTTGCAGCGCAGCCCCAGAAAAGACCGATTTAACAGTAGCTACCAATTGGCCCCACTCCAGCAATCTGTCAACTGAAACAGCTTTTTTGAAATTGTAGGTGTAGAATTTAGTCCAAAATGCAGGTGCTTGCTTGCTTTTCCAGCGTTTGTACCATCTGCCCAAATCTTGAGGTGCGATCGGCTTTACTGCTAAAGTCGGAGGAAAATCGGCGTAGCTGACAAACCGACTGATGCCTTTGGCGTGAACGTACACCATGTAACGACAGCATTCAATGCGGTAAATCTCGTCTGCTGCGATATTGAACAGGAGTGCGACTGTTTCTTCGGTAACGAATCTCACCAGCGGATGCAGGATTGGCGATTTATGAATTATTCTGGATTCTGCGATCGTCCGCGATTTTGCCGGAGTTTCTGATATTATTGCTAGTACACCTCTGGATATGGTTAGTTGACTTCTGGATATGGCAAATGCACTTTTTGATAGAAAGAAATAATCTATCCAGATTAGGTTTTACAGACGATCGCCCTTTAGTTTTCCAGGCCGGGGGGCGATCGGCTTTTTAGATGAATTTATTGTAAGGTGTCCTAGCACCCGTTGTCAAGCATGGGTTTAGTAAGAATTAAAGTCAGAGAACTAGCTGCAGAGAAAGGTTGGACATTCAAGGAAGTTTCAGAACGTTCTGGGGTGGTGTACAACACTGTCAAGCATTATGCCCGCTGTCCCGGGCTGACAACGGTTGACTTTACTTTGCTGCTGAAATTAGCTCGGACTTTTGATGTGATGATTGAGGATTTGGTTGAAGTTTTGGAGGAATAGGTCGATCTGCCTTTCCACGTTTTTACTATAAACTTTTTTGTTTCGTCTTGTCAAGACGCGCTTAAACACTTTGCAGCTCAGCTTAAAGCTCAGCTTAAAGGTGCTAAGATTTAATCCAAGTTATTAATCTCCCGTTACCTTTGTGACAATCAAGCAATTTGGTTCGGGGCCTCGGATTCATCTGTGGGATCAATCTAAAATCTAAAATCTAAAATCTAAAATTGGATGACTAGAGCCAGTACCGCCATCGGGGTGAGCCCCATCATCAAGGAAATTGTGCAGAAAAAGGCGCTAGCAACCCGACTAACGCTGAAGGAAATTATTTATGTCGGGATGCTGGCGATTGACGAGTTGGACGAAAAGCGCTTGCAAGAGTTGGCAGATAAGGTGCATCAGATGCAGGTGAATGGTGAAATTTGAGGCGATGAGAGCGATCTCACTTCCGGTGAAGTAAGGCAAGGGCGCTCCTATGGAATTCGTCTACTGAAACAAATTCTCATTTTTCTACCAATAAATTGGGGTCTTCTTCTCCTCAACAGGAGCGTTCTCCCATCTAGTATTTGTACCCGTTTCGGTGCTCTTAGCCCCACACAGTCTGCTCAAATCAACTATCGTGCTATCGGAGCGCTGATAAAAACAAAAAGGTCGATCGTTGGATTGAACCTGGGGTGGAGCAAAAATAGCAGGCATGGAAAACCGCTCAGAAGACTGCCTCGGCATTGGGGAGACTGGAACTTTCATCTCGGTGGTTGGCTCTGACGGTTTTGCAAGGGCTGCCTCGGCTGTTACCATTCCTGACAGTAGCAGAAATGCCACCGAAAGCAGGAGCAGATTGGAGCGTTTCATATTACTTTTCGACAATCTTGCTTCTGAGACTATTAACAAATGCCAGGACTTCGGATTTCTCTGGTGGATTGACCCTATTCTTATCCAGAGCTTGGGACACATCATTAGCAAAAGCGTTAAATTCATTGTTCGTGAGACCTCCATCCATTCCACTATGGGAAAGCTTCATAGTCCGCCCTGTATAAACACAAGGCCCCCCTGCTGCTTGGCAGAATTGATCCACTAACAACTGACGCAGCCTCTGTTGTGAGTTTGTGCCCAAGCCAATAAAGTATTTACCAATTAGTGGGTCAGCGAATATGAAAGTTGCTGAATCATCAATGACTTTTGCGATCGCGTTGTAGCCTCCTAGCCTAGTGTAGAGAGAATTTCCTCCGGGAACTTGTGCAATCAGATCTGTAGTTACTTTTTCTGCTGATTCTTGTGCTGGCATCACCGGCGTAGAACGAGCGAAACTAGGGCTTAATCTGAAAGTAGTCACAACTATGACTGTCATACAAATTAATGTCAACAACATTGCCAAAGATTTACTGACTTTCATTGAAAAATCTCCAATTGTGAGGGTAATATGGTTAATTGAATCTTCAGCACTAAGTGATTTACAGATACATAGGCTTAAGAAGCCGACAGCCGAAGCATGAGCCCAACTAAACTTAGTCTTTCGCTCTGTGCGATGGTAAAGAGGCGAGGGTAAAGAGCGATCGCTCTATACATCAATTGATAACTTTACCATCAAATCATCTTACGGTAGATTTTGTAATATTTCTTAGATAAGTCAGCATTTGCGGATTGATTGACTTCACATTGTGTTGCATCTTGTCAAAACGCGGTTAAACAAGTTGTATCGCAGCAAAAAACTCAGGTTAAAAGTCCTAAGATTTAATCGAAGTTGTTAATCTCCGGTTAGTTTTGTGACCAGAGCAAGTACCGCCATTGGAGTCAGCCACATTATCAAGGATGCAGAAAAAGGCGCTAGCAACCCGACTAACGCTGAAGGAAATTTTCTATGTCGGGATGCTGGCGATTGACGAGTTGGACGAAAAGCGCTTTTAATAATTGGCCCATCAGGTGCATCAGATGCAGGTGAATGCGGAGATCTGAGGGGAGAAGGGCGATCGCACTTTTGGTGAAGAGAGGTTCGGGGCGATCCCTCCTACAGCCACTATAGTTGTAAGAACTATGCTATAACCTTTCGCTTCACCCATCACTGATACCTTATTGGTTCCAACAGACAACCTTAATGCGATCGGGTGCAAGCGGGTTGTTAGGTTCCCTGTACCTCTCGGTTATTACGAACCGAGTAACTCCAACCCCTATTGACATATCCTTTACTTTCCTTACTTTTTCTACTTTCAGTTGTCTCCTCTGAAAAATCGATTATCAACAGGACTTACGCAGGAACGCTATATATAGCGTTTGGCTTAATAGAGAAGGCTAAGCCTTTCGGACTGGATACAACTTTAAAACCTAGGCTCACCAACCCCAGGAAATTGAAATATAAAAGCCAAAACTAGACCAAGGTCATCTTAAGAGTGGGGGTTTGTAGTTCCCGACTTAAATAGTCTGATAAGAGTCCTTGTTTAAGTTGATAGATAGTCAAATTCATCTGATTGGCGAGGTCTTTGAGCCTAAGCCAGACTAGAATAGCACACCCAATATGATTTCTTTGAATCCGGGCTTTTCTGCACTGGCACTTGGAAACTCCAGTCAGTTGTTTCAGTTCTCTGTGAAACTCCTCAATTTTCCATCGATTGGCGCACACATCTTTAACGTCATCCGTAGAAGACTGAGAAATATCGTTGGTAGCGACATATTCCGTGTCGCCGTTCGAGGCAACTACCCGGAATAATTTCATTTTTTTTAGATTAGGAAACCCTTTGACTTTTACGATTTTTCCTGACTGATTTTCCTCATTACTCCAGCTCAATCTTTCAATTCGTTTGTACTTTTCCACCCCTCCTGTATCATCAACTAATCGATTTTTTTTAAGCGGACAGTAGTAAAACTTACCCAAGCTATCAATTAACAGCATTAAATCTTTGGTCGCATACCAACTATCCATCAAGACGCTCCCAAAAGGCAATTGCTTGTGATAGACTATACCTTTGAGCATATCTTCTACATGGTCTAGTTTAGTCTTTCCGTCTCCATCAGGGTCATAAATGCGGTAATCGACTATCCAAAAAAGTCCTTTTTTTTGATTGACATAGATGCAAGTAACTAGACCAATCCCCCGAATTACCAGTTTTTCGTTTCCACTATATTGTCGGCGAGTCAGCTCGATTTTAGTGGCAAATCTTTTATCAATAACTGTGTCGTCAAATAAAAGATAACCTCCTTCATCAGTTTGGATAATCAGCTTAACTTGCTTCCAAAGCATCCGGGAAGTGATTTTTTCAGTTTTTAAGAATAAATTAATAGTATCGTGGCTGCACCGCTTGAGATGGTCAGCCAGATTGGTCACGGTATAATTAATTTGACTACTGAGTAAATATTGACAATAGTCAAGGGTAGTAAATTTCATACGCAATCGAGTTTTCGGCTCGTTTACTATTTGACAGCCAAGCTTTTGTCTTAAGTCCCCTCCCTCCCGAAAAAAATCTTATAAAAAACAGAAAAAATATAAAATCTAGCAATAGTTCAGGCGATTTTCTAGCGAGGGGTAGCGTCAGGAATTGCTCTAGTTAGTCTCGGAAGAGGGTACGCTATATATAGCGTTCGTGCGTAAGTCCTGTTAGCTATAGCAATCCTTCCAGGAGTCGTAAATTTTCACCCCACCCCAACTCTCCCCGATCCCAAGGGGAGGGAGTAAGAAATTCACAAATGATGCGAGGATTGCTATAGCAACTGAATATAAACGGTCTCTTGCAGATGTTCGCCCTGAAGGCAAAGCCTGGTTTCGCTGCTACTTTCAGTGAGGCAAAAGACATGAAAATTCGATAATCTCAAGGTCAAAGTGTATGGAACTATTCTGAGGTTTGGTGCTGCGAGCCTCTTGACCCCATACCGCCCGGTCATATTGCCCTAGCCGTTGAAGCGACGGATATGGCACTTGTAGACTGGGATATCGAAGAAATAGGGGAAAAGGCAGGTTTTGATATTCAGTACAAATACAGGGGAGTGAATGACTCGAAAGATTCATCTTTAACTTGTGTAACTCAGACAAGTCGGCATTTATGAGGATTTGTCAAAGCTCGATCGCGATTTGGAAGTTTTGATTGCAGCCGGCATCCCCTGTCATTTAAAATACTGACTTCGCACGATGACATCGATGTGAAGCCTGTCACGCAATACCTCAAAGCAGTTTCCTAATGTTTTGGGTGTAGCGCAATTGTTCTTTTTCCTAAAGTACGCGCGTGCGTAGCTATCCCGTAGGGAATCGCCCTTATTTTCCTAAAGTACGCGCGTGCGAAGCTATCCCGTAGGGAATCGCCCTTATCTAACTTCTATTCCCCTCACTTTACTAAGCAACGGCAAGTTCATATTGCAGAACTAAAATTTCATCAGCTTTCAACATAGCTATAGCATATTCACTCCCTTGACTATCAGCAAACTCCACTAAATACTGACATTCCTTTCCCGTCTCATACACTTCAACAATAGTTCCCACAAGTCCAACTGGCAAACTAGAAATAGATACATATTCTGGTTCCACTAGCGCTAATCGCGTATTTGAAATCGGCTTGAGAATCGCAACCGAATCCAAAACTCTAAAGTGTTTGATCGGAGTTTAATAAAAGCTGAAATCCAAGAACGGTTAGAAATAGTTGAAGTCATTTCCCAGAAGTACCTTTTTAAGGTTTTTAGGGGCAGGTTTAGTTAGGATATACGCAATCGCAGCGAGTTTACCCATTTCACGCACCCGCCCTATACACGCTAGGATTTACGCCTTACTTAAGCCTTAAGTTAGCGCTACTAAACTCAGAAGCCACAATCATCGACCCAATCCCCGCATCCGTAAATATTTCTTGCAGCAAAGCGTGAGGAATTCGACCGTCAATAATGTGAGCACCCTTCACACCCTGAGCCAAACTCCGCACACAACAATTAACTTTCGGAATCATCCCCCCAGACACAACTCCCGACTCAACCAACTCTCTTGCTTCTTGAATATCTAACTTAGCAATCAGACTATCCGGCTTGTGATAATCCTCCAAAATTCCCGCCGTATCAGTCATCAAAATCAACTTTTCTGCTCCCAAACCAGCCGCAATTTCCCCAGCCACCGTGTCAGCATTAATGTTGTAAGATTGACCGTTTTCATCGGCTGCCACGCTCGACACCACCGGAATATAACCGCTGTTCACCAAAGACTCCAAAATCTGGATTTTCACGCCGCTGACTTCACCCACAAACCCAATTCCTTCCCGACCATCTGGACGAGCTTGAATCAGATTGGCATCCTTGCCGCACAATCCCACTGCTTTGCCGCCAGCTTGGTTAATTAACGAAACAATTTCTTTATTTACCTTCCCCACCAAAACCATTTCTACAACTTCCATTGTCGCCGCATCAGTCACCCGCAAACCATCCTTGAATTGCGGCTCAATTCCCAATTTTTCCAGCCAAATATTAATTTCCGGGCCGCCGCCGTGAACCACAACCGGACGCATCCCCACGCAAGCTAGCAGCACAATATCCCGAACCACCTTGTCTTTGAGATTGCTATCTTTCATTGCCGCACCGCCATATTTGACCACAATTGTGCGACCGGCAAAGTGTTGAATGTAAGGCAGTGCTTCGGACAGCACCTCTACTCGATTAGTGTCCGAATTCCTAACAAAATCGCTTTGTTTGAGCATGGGTAAATTACAAAAGACTAAAAACTTAATTCTAAACTTTAATGGCTAAAGCACATATTAACAGCCACAAAGATCACTTTTTCCCTTGAAGTTATGGACGCACAGGCTCGATCGCCCTTATTGAACCCCATCCTCAAAAATTTAATAGGTTTTTTTAATAAAATCATTAAATTTTATGTATTATAACTTATACATTTTTTGCTACAGTCAAGAAATGTATAGCTCCATTGATTTACTTAACGTTTTATGTTAACTGCTGTCGCCCAAGACTCCGAAAACCTTCAGTACAAGCTACCATCAGAGGCTGAGTCGTCCCCCCGGATGACGGTATTTTGCGATTTAGACGGGCCCATAGTCGATGTGTCCGATCGCTACTACGCCACCTATCAACAGGGATTAGCCGATACTCAAGCAGCATATCTTGCTAAGGGAATCAACCTCAACCTTCAAATCCTCAGCAAACAGCAGTTTTGGCAAATGAAACAAAACCGAGTGCCTGATTCTGAAATCGCCAAAAGTTCCGGCTTGTTGGGAGAAGAAATTCACGTTTTTCTCGGATGCGTCAGTCAGCTTGTCAATCAGCCAGACTTGTTGCACTTAGATCGCATCCAGCCGGGAGTGCAATGGGCGATCGGACTTCTGCACTCCCGCGGCGTGCGGCTGATTTTAGTCACCCTGCGGCCGAGAAATCAAGCCGTTCAACTGTTACAAAATTACGGTTTAGCCAGACTTTTTACCAGCATTCGCGGAACTCAGATGGCGGATGCCGCCTATCACAACTATACAGCCTTAAAAACTGAATTGTTGGCTGAAGTTGCAGAAGAATTTGAGTCATCGCTGGGTTCGGCTTGGATGATCGGAGATACAGAAGCAGACATCCTCGCAGGAAAAGCATTGGGAATACCTACAATTGCCGTTACCTGCGGAATTCGCAGCCGCTATCAACTCCAAAAGCACCAGCCTAATTTCATTCTCAGCAACTTGATTATTGCCGTTCATCACTTATTAGGTTCCGGACAACAAGTAATAGTAGAATGACTACAGTTAACTGTTGACTGTTGACTGTTAACGAATGACTGATGACTAATGACTAAGATTTTTCTACATTCCTGGTCATTTCCCACAGGCGATTGAGCGGAAAATAAATAACCGGAGCCCAAAGGCTGCTAAGAATAGCAGAACACAAAGCCACTCGCTGGTGATAGCTCCAAATTTCGAGTAAAGCCCGATCGCCCATAGCAAAAAATTGCAGCCCCATCACCGTTTCCGCTACCACCGCCATCCCAAACACAATTAGCGCGATCGGAATCGGATCTCTCTCAACAATATCTGCCGGAATCGACCAGGTTTTCTGCAAAACAACTGTTAAGACTCCTACAACAACTAGACTCACAGCGTGGCTGGGATGAGGAGCCGTCATCGCATCTTGAAGGAACCCCAAAACCAAGCCCATGCTTGCAGCTCCCCAAACTGTACGTTTCCGCTTAATACTCCAAGCTACCAACCAAATTAACAGCCAGTTCGGTCCAATTCCCAACAATTCCATTCCCGGCATCCGAGTGGGCAATATCAGTATGCACAGCATCACAGATAGAAATGTAACTGCGAAGTTGAGAAATTGGCGCGATCGCGGCGAAGACATCCGAGATAAAGCTTTCATTGCTGCTTTACTCCCTCAGATGGTGCAGAAGATTGACTCTGCGAATCCTTTGGTTCGACTTGCTTAGAGTGGGGGTAAACCACCGCCCATTCCAGAGCATTCATCGGTGCAGAGAACTCAACCACAGCTTCTGGAGCCGGAGTTTTATTCATATCCACCGAAACCACTTTTCCTACAGGCAAACCAGCAGGGAACAACTGACTGTAAGAAGAAGTTGAAACCACATCCCCAGGCTTGACATTGGGAACATTCTCAAAAAACTCCATCACAGCCTGATTTCCGCCTTTCCCGCGCATAAAACCCATGTGGCGACTGCGGGTAATTCCCACACCCAATTGACTCGTAGCGTCGCTGACCAACAGCACCAAGCTAGTATTAGGAGTAACGCTGACAACCCTGCCTACTAAACCGCCGGGACCCATCACAGTAAAATCTGTTTTGATGCCATCCTTACTGCCGCGCCCCAAGGTTACTTGCTGCCACCAGTGGTCGGCGCTGCGACCGACAATAGGAGCTACAATTCCTTGAGGTTTCTTACCCGAAACGTAACCTAAAAGCTCTTTTAGCTTCTGATTTTGATTTTCTACTTCTAATAGCTGCGCTTGCAATTCTTGAGTGCGCGCGGAGATGAGTTCCTCTTGCCCAGAGCCGTTGGCGTGAAACGGACGAGTCACCCAATTGTAAACTTCAAATACTGCGGCACCTTGTGTTTGTCGAACTCCCCAAGCCGCAGTTACAGCTAAACCTAAAAGAGCAATTTGCAGCCGCAGATCCCACCACTTTCGGAATGTATTTTTTAGCATAATGTCACTAATCTAAAATTGTTAAGTCAGGATTTTAGATTTGAGATTGCAGCCGTATTTCTAAATCCACAATCCCAAATTTTTTAACTACATATTACGCGAAGACTGCCCGCTGAAAACCCGTTCCAACTGTTTGTTTTCCAATACCCTACCAGTTCCCAAAACCACGCAGCACAGCGGATCGGCTGCCACGTGAGTGACAATTCCTGTTTCGTGACTGATCAGAGTATCTAAACCTTTCATCAGCGCGCCACCACCAGCCAGCATAATTCCCCTGTCAATAATATCTGCTGCTAATTCCGGGGGGGTGCGTTCCAAAGTACGCTTGACAGCTTCCACAATTACTGAAAGCGGTTCCGACATACTTTCGCGAATTTCTGGGCCTTTGATAGTAACAGTTCGCGGCAAACCCGACAGTAAGTGCAAGCCCCGCACTTCCATCATTACGTCGTCATCCTCTGGAGTTGGATATGCAGAACCAACCTGAATCTTAATTTCTTCAGCAGTGCGTTCGCCGATAACCAAATTGTGAACTTTTTTCATGTATTGGACGATCGCCTCATTGAGTTCGTCGCCGGCTACCCGCACAGACTCACTGATCACCGTACCTTGCAAACTCAAAACCGCAACTTCCGTCGTACCTCCGCCTATATCTATAATCATATTGCCAGTCGCCTCAGCAACAGGCAGTCCAGCCCCGATCGCCGCAGCGATGGGTTCATCAATTAACCGTACTTCTCTAGCACCGGCCTGAGTCGCCGCCTCAATGACAGCACGCCTCTCGACTCCGGTGACACCACTGGGGATGCCAATAATTATCCGCGGCGAAACTAAGCTTCGGCCTTCGTGAACCCTGCGGATAAAAGTCTTGAGCATCAGTTCCGCCGTATCGAAGTCTGCAATTACCCCGTCGCGAAGCGGGCGCAGTGCTATGACGTTCCCTGGCGTGCGGCCGAGCATTTTTTTGGCTTCTTCTCCAACAGCCAGCGGTATTTTTAAATCTTGGTCGATCGCCACTACAGAAGGTTCCTGCAGAACAATACCTTTGCCCGATACATAAACGAGCGTGTTAGCAGTACCGAGGTCGATACCCATATCTCTAGATAACGAAAATCGATTGAGAAGACCCACTGATTCGTACCCCCCCCAAAAACTAAAATACTATTGTGTGCAATAATGTTGTTACAAAAGTGTAACCGAGGTGGATTCTATTACGTTTTTCATCCTGAGTCTAGTCAGAAATGTACATTGTCGAGCTCAGGTTGAGCGCAGACTTGCCAATCATCCACCATCAATATGTTCTGCTAACTGGGTGTACAATCAGGATGAAGCCTCACAAGCGTTGTTCCAAGTTCAGTTTGGAGGCTAATGCGCGTGTGGACTGTTTAACTACATCACCGATCGACCACATTCCCAAAAAAGTTTATGAGTCTTAATGTTGTGACTTTAGTAGGCCGCGTCGGCGGCGACCCGGACGTTAAGTATTTTGAGTCGGGTACAGTTAAGTGTAGTTTGACGCTGGCAGTGAATCGCAGAACCAAGAACAGCGATCAACCAGACTGGTTCAATCTCGAAATCTGGGGCAAAACAGCGCAGATTGCTGCTGACTACGTTCGCAAAGGCTCTCTAATTGGGGTAACAGGCTCTTTGAAGTTCGATCGCTGGCAAGACCGTAATACCGGTTCAAATCGCTCGAAGCCGGTAATAAAAGTAGACCATTTAGACTTGCTGGGTTCCAAACGCGACAACGAGTCGGGTATGCCGCAACACAACAGCGAATTCTAGCGTTTAGGGAATTTGGGAATTAATATTTGTGAATTGGGTGGGTGCTCGTGACTTCAGAAAAGTTAGAAATTGTTCAAACTGAGTACCAAGCTGGGCAAGTAGCTTTTGAGAGTGGCCGGTATGCTCAAGCTGTGCAGAGTTTAGAAACAGCTACCGGTTTAGTCGATCGAAATTCCCGGTTGGGCGGTGAGGTGCAGATGTGGCTAGTGACAGCCTACGAAGCCTCTGGCAATACAGAAAAGGCGATCGAGCTTTGCCGTGCGCTCACCCGCCATCCCCGCCAAGAAACCCGCCAACAAGCAAAGCGCTTGCTGTTCATTCTCGAAGCTCCCAAACTCACTATCCCTCCTGAATGGATGGTGAAAATCCCTGATTTGGCAGCTTTGGATGAAAATCAATCAATTAATTTTCAAGCCAATCCGAACGCTGATATCAAGTACGCTAAACCCAAGCCAGTCGTACCAGAGCCTGTAGATTTGAGTCAGGTTAATACGAAAGATAATAGGTTTATCTGGGTGGCGTTAATTGCGATCGGGCTAATTTTAGGCGGCTTATTTATTAGTTATTAAAAGTAATGGCAGATATTCAAATCAGCGTCGAAGGACAAGATGCAGTTGCGGCTACGGAAGAATTGTTTGCGATTTCTGGCTTGTCGGGAAATTGGGAAACGGTGGGAGATGATGAAAAAGAGGGAATTTTAGCAACTGTTGGCGCTATTGTAGCTATTGCTGGCGGAACTCTCGCCATAGCAGAACAAATTCGCAAGTGGTATCAAGAATACAAAAAAGGCAAATCTGGTAAAAAGATTGAGAAAGTTTTGATTGTTGGTAGGCGCGGGCGTCGGTTGCTGTTGGAAAATGCCACCATTGACCAAATTAAGCAAATCCTGGACGAATAAACGGAGAGGGCGGGCACCAGGGCACCGCCCCTACGAAACCCCGTAATCGGGACGTAGAGATATCCGAACTAAATCGCAAAATATCCGGGAAAATAAAAATAAAATCGTATTCAACTTTAATCTTATGCAAAATATAAATTATAACTGTGAAAATTATACACCTAGACCTCAAAACTGTTCAAGATAATTATGTTGAATTTCGCTATTTTTTAGACAATCCCAATCATTATGAATCGAGGCGGCTGTGTCTGACAGAAATTGCCGATTTAATTAAACTTGCCGAACAAGACTATTATGTGGCTCTACCAGAAAGCTATCCGGTGACGGGAAAACGTTTATTTGACTGGCTTGATGGCACCGAACGCCTGTTTTCTCGGAAAATTGCAGAGTTGGGTAGAGAAAGCATTATTTTAGCCATCGCAACGGCAGAAAGACTCGCTCATTTGCCTTGGGAAGTGCTGCACGATGGCCAGAGTTTTTTGGTAGCAAAGCCCCAGCCGATTGTGCCGGTTCGCTGGATGTCTTCGGACAGCATTAAAAAGTTGTCACTTGATGAAGCCATGCCGGAAAATAGAGCGCTGAATCTCTTATTTATGGCAGCTTCGCCGCTGGATGTAGAAGATGTGCTGGATTTCGAGAAGGAAGAAGGATTGATTCTGAAAGCAACAAAGGATGCGAGGCAAGATTTAGCCCTAATAGTTGAAGAAAGTGGCTGTTTGACGGAATTGGGATATTTAATTGATAGTCATGACAAGGGATATTTTGATGTTTTCCATTTGACAGGTCATGGTACTATTAATGATAGCGGTGAACCGCGTTTTTATACCGAAACCGAGACTGGTAAAAATTATCCAGCTAGCGGTCAAGATATCGCTAATTCATTTAAAAGTCGTCTTCCTAAACTACTATTTATGTCAGGTTGTCGGACGGGACAGCGTGGCAAATCGGGGTTGATTCCTTCCTTGGCTGAAGAGTTGCTGAGTTCCGGCGCTAAAGCTGTTTTGGGTTGGGGCAAAAAGGTGAGAGATGAGGATGCGACGGCGGCCGCAGCAGCGCTATATAAGAGTTTGGCGGCAGGCTACGAATTGACGGAGGCTTTGGCTTCTACTTATCAAGCTTTAATTGCTCACCAGGCGCGAGATTGGCATTTGTTGCGGCCTTATGTAGCGGGAAATATGCCGATCAATTTGGTTACAACTGTGAGGACTCGCGGGCGGAAACGCGCACCGAAACCGACCGTTACAGAGCAGTTTTTGGATGCTGCGGGGCAGCAGGTAAAAGTCCCCACTCGCGAAGCTTTTGTGGGACGGCGGCGGCAAATTCAAAACTGTTTGAAAGCATTAAAGTTTCCCTCGGATAAAGTGGGTGTTTTGATTCACGGTATGGGAGGTTTGGGTAAAAGTAGTTTGGCTTCTAGATTGTGCGACAGATTGACGGAATTTGACAAGATTGTTTGGTCTGGAAAAGTTGATGAAGCAAGTTTGCTGAGTAAGTTGGGCGACAAGTTACCGAAGTTGCAGCGAGAAGCTTTGCAGCGAGATGATGAGGAGTTGAAATATCGCTTGCGCGACCTATTTTGGGCTTTGGAAGAAATGGCAGAGTCCTCGGATAAAACGGGTTCAGGCGGGAATGGGAAGCCGTTTATGTTGGTTTTGGATGATTTTGAAAATAATTTAGAATCGCGACCAAATAGTGGCGATTATGTGTTACTGCCGGAAATGGCAATGATTTTAAAGGCTTTGGTTTGGGCAATTCAAGAAACTAATGCGCCTCACCGTTTAATTCTCACTTGTCGTTACGATTTTGATTCGCCGCTGTTGCGGGATTTCTACAAGCAGTCTTTGGATGGTTTTAAAGGCGCAGATTTGCAGAAAAAAAGCAGTCAGCTTGAGGCTTTTGCGCCGGAATCTCAGGTGGATGAGAAATTGAAATCGCAAGCGCAAAATTTGGCAGATGGCAATCCTCGGTTGTTGGAACGGCTGAATTTGGTGTTGCTGGCTCAACAACTGGATGTAACTGCGATTTTGGAACAAATCGAGAAGACAACTGCGGAGTTTCGCGAAGATATTTTGAATCAGGAATTGTTGAAGCAGCTATCGCCGGAATTGACAAATATGCTGGAGTTGGCATTAGTTTATCACTTATCGGTGCCGAGGGAAGGAATCGCGGCGGTTTGTAGGGATATTGTCGATGTTGACACAAATATTGACCGCGCTATAGCCTTGGGTTTGTTAGAAGTCAGTCCAGATTCATCGCTGCGAGTGCCCCGGATTTTGTCGCTGAATTTGCCGGAGGATAGCGAAGGTTTGCATCGACAAGCGGCTGAGGTTTTGTATCGTCTTTGGTGGGAGGAAGCGGAATCTTCTACCGAGGAAAAGGGGTTAGAAATTCATCGGTTGGCGATGCTGGGAAAGGTGGAAAAGATTACGGTAGAAATTGCAGAGGTTTTGACACGTCAGTGGAACAATCAAAGTCGATTTCGGGAAGCTGTGAAAACTTGTCAGGAGACTTTAGCAGTTTTTCCAGATTATCGCATTTTCCACAGTTTGGCTCGTTCTCAAGCCCAATTGGGTGAAACTGATGCAGCAAAAAAGTATTACCAACAAGCGCTAGATGAGTGTCCGCCGGCCGACGAAATAGTAAAAGCAGCCATTCTTAACAATCTAGCACTAATTTATGCCCATCAAGGGGAAGTAGCAAAGGCGCTCGCATTTTATGAACAATCTCTCGAACTTACTGAAAAGATTAGCCATCTTCAAGGGAAAGCTGCTACTTTGCACTGTCTAGCAGTAATTTATGCCAATCAAGGGGAAGTAGCAAAGGCGCTCGCATTTTATGAACAATCTCTGGAACTTCAGGAAAAGATTGGCGATGTTCAAGGGAAAGCTGCTACTTTGCACGAACTAGCAGGAATTTATGCCAATCAAGGGGAAGTAGCCAAGGCGATCTCACTTTATGAAGAATCTCTCAAACTTCACGAAAAGATTGGCAATCTTCAAGGGAAAGCTGCTAATTTGCACTGTCTAGCAATAATTTATGCGAGTCAAGGGGAAGTAGTCAAGGCGATCTCATTTTATCAACAATCTCTCGAACTTAAGGAAAAATTTGGCGATGTTCAAGGGAAAGCTGCTACTTTCGCAATGCTAGGACAGTTGTTAGCAGCGCAGGGAGATTTTGACCAAGCTTTGAATTATTTACAGCAATCTTTGGAGATTTTACAGCATTTGCGATCGCCCGACGCGCAGACAGTGAAACGCATTATTTCTAGGATTCAGCAGATAGCTGGGGATTGATGGATGCACTCTGACTTAAGAAACCGGGTTTTTCGCAGTTTTTCGGTGGTGTATCGATGTTTTTGGAAAAAACCCGGTTTCTGGCCGCGCATACAACCAAAGAAACCGGGTTTTTCGCAGTTTTTCCTTGGTGTATCGATGTTTTTGGAAAAAACCCGGTTTCTGGTAACACCCAAAATCGCTAAAATAAAACAAAGACCAAACCTGAAAGGCGATTATTGTGAGCGATTCAACCATAGAACAGATATTAAAATTGGCATCTCAACGCGCCGATGCCGCTGAAGTATACTACCTGTCGAGTCAAGACACCCCCATCGAATTTGAAAACAATCGCCTCAAATCCCTGCAAACCAAGGCACTGCAAGGCGTAGCACTCCGGCTGATTTACCAAGGCAAAATCGGTTTTGCTAGTTCCACAGATTTAACGCGGATAGACGATTTAGTAGATGCAGCGATTCAAACAGCCGAAATCGGCGACCCCGCAGAATTTGAACTCGCCTCCAACTTCCACCTCAAAGGCCCGGAAACCAGCTACACTCCGCCCACAACTCAAGAATTAGTCGAAAACGGCAAAAACCTGATCGAACAAGTTCACGCCTACAATCCCGATATTATGGTAGATGTCGGCTTCCACGTCCGCAGTGGCCGCGTGAAAATTGCCACTACGCAAGACCTGTATGCCGAAAGAAGCAGCCAAATAATCAGCGGCTCGATCTCGGGAAATTTGGTAAAGGGAGAAGATTTTATGCAAGCATACAGTTACGACGTTGCGCGCGATCGTCCCCTCGACACCAACAGCATCCTCCAATCACTCCTCGAAAAATACCGCCTCGCAGAACATTCAGCCACCATCAGCAGCGGTTCCTACCCAGTATTATTTACCCCCAGAGCCGCCGCTAGCACCCTGGGGGGCCTCTTTGATACCATCCTTTCAGGTCAAGCAGTAGTTCAAAAAGCCTCTCCCCTAGCCGACAAAATCGGCGAAACCCTATTTGACGAACGCTTTACCTTTTTTGAAGACCCCACTTTAGGTCCTTCTGCTTGCCCCTTTGACGACGAAGGTACACCCACCACCCGCAAAGTCTTGATAAATAAAGGTACTGTCACCGGATTTTATTGGGATCGCAGGTGGGCTTCTCGCGCCGGTGTACAATCAACCGGCAACGGTTTTCGTGGCGGATTGTCTCGCCCAGGCCCTGATTTGACTAACTTTTGCATTTCCCCAGGAAATACCGCCACTCAAGACTTGATTGCTAGCATGGACGAAGGGCTCATAGTAGAGCAGGTTTTAGGTGCCGGTCAGTCCAATCAGTTAGCTGGCGAATTTTCTGTCAATTTGGACTTAGGCTATAAAGTAGAAAAAGGCAAAATTGTCGGCCGCGTCAAGAATACAATGGTGGCAGGCAGCATTTTTGAAGCCTTTAAAAATTTGGCAGATTTGAGCAGCGAAGCCGAATGGGTAGGCGGTGCAGCCTATTTGCCGAGTATGCTGTTTCAACAGTTGGGTGTAGCTTCCAGGCAATAAGTTCAGTGCGGTTAATTCCAGGTAAAGCCGACACTGCTACTAGAAAAATGTTAGCACTCACGTCAAAAAAACCCGGTTTCTGTCACAAAGCATCTGTGAAATTGCCCTTCGGCAGCCCCTAAACCGGGTTTTGGGTATGCGGTTCGCAAGTCCAGACGTGGAAATAAAAACACATAAATACTGCCGATAATTCAGCGCTTTGCTAATTCATGCAAATAGGGAAAAACAGGGAAAAAGGTACAATGAAAGAGCAAAATTTAAAGGATGGAACTCGGAAGAAGAAAAAGCACTTTTTCTTTCTTTTACCTTTGGTTTTTTGCCTTATAACTCTAGTGAGTGGATGCGTTCAGTACGATGTCGGGGTGAACTTTGAGAGTCAAACTCGTGGCGAAATCGTGCAGCACATAAAACTGGGGGAAAGGTTGACGAGCTTCAGCACCGAAACTGTTGCAGAATGGTTGAAAAGCGTAGAACGCCGGGTGAGGTTGCTGGACGGAAAAACTAAAAGGCTTTCGCCCACAGAAGTTCTAGTGAGGATTCCTTTCAATAATGGAGCCGAGTTGCAAGACAAGTTCAACCAATTTTACAATCCCGTCGCACCTACTACAAAATATCGGGTTGCAAGTCCCCTAGAAACCGATTTGCCGAAATTTGAATCTCACCTGAATGTCAAGCAGAATAATTTGTTATTGGTGCTGCGAAATCGGTTGAGTTTGGAATTGGATTTGCGCTCTCTTTCTCTGCTTTCTTCTAACGGCAGTCTGCTGCTGAGCCCGGGGGGACTTTTGGAGCTAGACTTTAGCTTGAACACGCCTTGGGGCGCCGAAAGTATTGAAACTGTCGCCGGTGCGTTGGTTCCCGAAAGCTATCAGCAAGGAAAACAGTTAGTTTGGAAGCTCAAACCCGGGGAAATTAACTATTTGGAGGCGATATTCTGGATTCCCAGTCCCGTAGGAATTGGGGCGCTGATTATTGCCTTATTTGTAGCCGCGGGCATTGCTTTGAAATATAAAATATTGCCAGCGTTGGGAATCGGCAACAAATCGCAAAACATCGGCCAAACCTAAAAAGGATATGTCCAGAGAGGTGGGTGAACCAATCTCTTCAATCAAATCTCAGAGCTGCAATAAACCCGCCAATCCTCGGATATTATGGTTAATTTAGCAGATTTGATATTATCAAAAAAGCTGGGATAATCTGCCCAAAAACAGTTGACAAATGGGAAACAATTTGCTTAACCTGAATTGAGAATTAGGAACATAGAAAATGCGCTCGCTAAATTTCTTCTTCATCTTTCTGATTTGCTTGGCTCTAGTATTATTCAGCATCGAAAATACACAGCCAGTCGCGATTCAAGTTATCAAAGGCGTCCAAGTTAAAGCTCCGCTGTGCGTAGAACTAATTGTAGCGACAGGATTAGGGGCAACACTAGCCTGGCTGTTCAGTCTGTGGTCGAGAATGCAGCGAACCCTCGCATTGCGCCAAGAGATTCGCCAAGTTCGCGAAAAAGAGCAGCGGATTCAGGAATTAGAACAAAACCTTGAACGCTATAAAGCTGAAGTAGAAGGCAAACAACCTTTGTTAGAAAGTGCAGAACCGATAAGTTTAGAAATAGCAGCCATTGAGGGTACAACTGCTGAAATGACCGCCAATTAACTTGATATGCTCTCTGGTTTTCTCAGAGGCAAAATCTAAAATCTAAAATCTAAAATCTAAAATCGAATGGCAGTTTCCCGAGACCAAGATGGTTTAGAAACGATTTCCGAGGGGATCGCAATTTTAATTGACCTCGCAGAACGGGGAGAAATCGATCCTTGGGACGTTAAGGTAATTGAAGTGTTCGATCGATGTTTGAGCAAGCTTACGAACACCTGCGATGGCGATGCCAGTAAGGATTTCTCTGATTTGTCCCACTCCGGCCAAGCGTTTTTGTACGCTTCCATGCTGGTTTTGCTCAAAGCAGAAAGTATCGTCCTCTCAGAACCCCCCGCGAATCCAGAGTTGGCCGAGGAGGCGACACTCGAAGACGCAGAGCACTCAGGAGGGCGACACTTGCCCCAGCATTTAGAGCGGCAATTGCGCCGTCGAGGTGTAGCTCAACTACCGCAAAAACGCCCGGTGACTCTCCCAGAACTGATTGAGCAGTTGCAGCTCATGAAAGCCGCGATGGAGCAGACAGTTACCCCCCGGCGTCGCCCTACCTCAAAAATGCGATCGCAAGCAGCTCAGGCTATCTTTGAGCTAGCTCACCAAGAAAATCTCGTAGAAACTGCTAGCGAACTCGAACGGTTTTTGGCTCAGCGGGGCTCGGAAATTGACGAGGGTTGGCTGAACTTGGACAAATTGTTGGAACTCTGGCATCATAACGATTTGCACTCTCCTGTCAACCCAGAACTCCCGGTATCGACTGGGGAAATTCAC
Organism: Microcoleus sp. Pol12B4; assembly: GCF_036701385.1. Lineage (NCBI taxonomy): Bacteria > Bacillati > Cyanobacteriota > Cyanophyceae > Oscillatoriales > Microcoleaceae > Microcoleus > Microcoleus sp. Pol12B4. Next base: position 35,663 of record NZ_JAUBQR010000024.1, read on the forward strand.
TTGCCAAATCATGACCGTGTGGGTATTTTTTGGGCACTGTTGCTGCTGTCGGCTCAGTCTAAAGTAGAGTTGCTTCAAGAGGAGTTTTACCAAGACCTCAAAATCCGCGCGCTTTGAGCTTGCAGGGTATTAGTTTCTCGGGCGAAACTAATAACTGTGCCGCTGCGTCGGTTAAAATTCCAGACAGAACCTCGCTCGCCGCCATTCTGCTGCTGAGTCTCGAATGCGGACAGCGGGAGTGCGAAGTTTTTGCTGATTCCCGATTCCTGGTTTCTTAAATCAAGCAAATAGGGAAGAGTCATTGATAGCCTGGTACGATGTCGCCTATAAATAGGTCAGTAGATTTTAGATTTTAGATTTTAGATTTTAGATTTACTTTCGCATTGAATCTGAGAGCTTGAACTAGCGTCTAAAATTTTGAAATCGACCCTGACGCTCGCGTCGGAAACTTGTACCCGTTTTTGGGCGGGGTCAGGATTTTGCTGCGATCGATGCGATCGCAACCGCTAGCATCTAATTGTTCAGTTGATATCAGTTAACAGAGGGTTGAGGAAGTTAATAATGAAAGCGATGATTCTGGCGGCCGGTAAAGGCACTCGCGTCCGTCCCATTACTCAGACAATACCCAAACCGATGATTCCCATCCTGCAAAAGCCAGTGATGGAGTTTTTGGTTGAATTGCTCCGCCAGCACGGATTTGACCAGATTATGGTCAATGTTTCCCACCTGGCAGACGTGATTGAAAACTACTTCCGCGACGGTCAAAAGTTTGGGGTACAAATTGCCTATTCTTTTGAAGGGCGAATTGAGGAGGGAGAAATGATTGGAGAGGCTCTCGGTTCGGCTGGCGGCATGAAACGAATTCAGGATTTCTCGCCGTTTTTTGACGATACTTTTGTTGTGCTGTGCGGCGACGCTTTGATTGACTTGGACTTGACGGCTGCTGTGAAGTGGCACCGGGAAAAAGGGGCGATCGCTACTATTGTTATGAAATCGGTTCCCCGCGAGGAGGTTCCCAGTTACGGAGTGGTAGTAACAGACGAGTCTGGCAAAATTAAAGATTTCCAAGAAAAACCTTCTGTAGAGGAAGCTCTGAGTACCGACATTAACACTGGTATTTATATCTTTGAACCGGAAATATTCAAATACATCCCTTCGGGCCAGGAATACGATATCGGTTCGGAGTTATTTCCCAAGCTAGTAGCAGAAGGCGCGCCTTTTTACGGGATTAGCATGGACTTTGAGTGGGTGGATATCGGCAAAGTTCCTGACTATTGGCGGGCAATTCAGAGCGTGCTGCTGGGACAAGTTAAAAATGTTTCGATTCCCGGAATTGAAGTACGTCCCGGTGTTTACGCGGGTTTGAATGTAGCTGTGAACTGGGATAAGGTTGATATTACTGGGCCTGTTTACATTGGTGGGATGACGATCATTGAGGATGGAGCGAAAATTGTTGGGCCGACAATGATTGGCCCAAATTGCTGGCTTTGCAGTGGCGCGACTGTGGAAAACAGCGTGATTTTTGAGTATTCCCGTTTGGGCCCGGAGGTGCGATTGGTTGACAAACTGGTGTTCGGGCGCTACTGCGTTGATAAAACCGGGGCGGCGATCGATTTGCAAGCGGCGGCTCTCGATTGGCTGATTACTGACGCTCGCCAAGTTTTACCCACTCAACACGGAGAAGAGCGGCGGGCGATCGCAGAAATTCTCGGCAATCCTGAATAATTGCTAATTGCTAGTTGCTCAAAGTAAGGTGCGCAGTGCGCACCCTACATTTTAAGACTGAAGATAAGTATATTGGCTGAGACTCCGCTCGTAATTTTGCAGCAAAAGTTGGGCCTCCGAAAGAGTAATTTTATTTTGCTGCAAAGCTGCTTCTGTCTGACGGCGGATGCTTTCAACCAAATTTTCTGAATCGTACTGTACGTAGCTGAGGACTTCTTTCATAGTGTCTCCTTTGACAACGTGTTCGATATGATAGCCAGAAGGTGTTAGCTGAATGTGAACTGCATTAGCATCGCCGAATAAGTTGTGAAGGTTGCCCATAATTTCTTGATAAGCACCTCCCAAAAATAGCGCCAAATAGTAAGGTTCTCCAGGTTTGAGTGTATGCAGTTCCAAAACCGACTTCACATCTCGCAAATCGATGAATTGGTCGATTTTTCCATCGCTGTCGCAGGTAATATCGGCTAAAATACCGCGTTGAGTTGGTTCTTCGTCGAGTCGGTTAATTGGCATAATTGGGAACAATTGGTTAATTGCCCAACTATCCGGTACAGACTGGAAAACAGATAAGTTGATGTAATAAATAGACGCCATCACCTTTTCTAAGTCTTCCAAATCCTCCGATACATATTTTTTTTGCCGCGCGATCGTCTGTATTTTATCGCAGCAAGCCCAGTACAACTGTTCGGTTTTCGCCCGTTCCGCAATTCCCAAATAGCCTAAGTTAAATAAACTGACTGCTTCTTCCTTGAATTGGATAGCATCGTGATAAACTTCTTGGTAATTTTCGGGACTGATAGATTGGTAAATTTCGTAGAGATTGCGCGGAATTTGGTGCGCGTTTTCATCTACTGGTTCTGGTACTTCTCTGGGGACATCGCTAGTACCGAGTACGTCAAAAACTAACACTGATTGGTGAGAAGCGATCGCCCGCCCGCTTTCGCTAATGATAATTGGAACCGGGATTTTGCGCTCGTCGCAGGCATCTTTCACTCCCGCTACTACGTCGTTAGCGTAGTTTTGCATATTGTAGTTTTTGGAAGCGTGGAAGTTTGTTTTAGACCCATCGTAGTCAACGCCGAGTCCGCCGCCTACGTCCAAGTAGTTCATATTAGCTCCCAATTTAGCTAATTCTACATAAATGTGGCTGGCTTCTCGAATGGCGTCTTTGATGACGCTAATTGAGGAAATTTGAGAGCCGATGTGGAAGTGCAGTAACTGCAAACAATTGAGCATTCCAGCTTTTTCTAGTTCGCCGACTGCACGCATAATTTCAGGAATTGTCAAGCCAAATTTTGCCCGATCGCCCGTGGAACCTCCCCAGCGGCCAACGCCTTTGGTAGTGAGTTTTGCTCGCACTCCCAAAATCGGTTTAATTCCTAATGCTTTGCTCGCGGCAATTGCGAGTTCTACTTCCTCTATTTGCTCCAGTACAATTACGGAAGTTTGCCCTAGCCGCTGCGCCAAAATAGCAGTCTCGATGTATTCGCGGTCTTTGTAACCGTTACAAATTAACAAAGCGCCTGGGTTTTTTAAGGTAGCCAAAGCTATCATTAATTCCGGTTTCGAGCCGGCTTCCAGTCCGAAGTGATGGGGTTGACCGAAACGCACCAAATCTTCAATTAATTGTCGGTGCTGGTTGCATTTTACTGGAAAGACACCGCGATAGACATTTTTGTAATTGTACCGAGCGATCGCTCTGGCGAAACACGAATTTAAGCGCTCGATCCGGTCTTCCAAAATATCAGAAAATCGAATCAGCAGGGGCAAAGCCAAATTTCGCTGTTTCAGGGATTCTACCAGTTCGCACAAGTCGAGGGAACCGCCGCGATCGCCCTTGGGAGATACTGTAACGTGACCGGCTGCATTAATCGAAAAATACGGTTCGCCCCAACCTTGAATTCGGTAGAGTTTCTCACTATCTTCTATTGTCCAAGATGCTTGTGGCAGTTGAGCCGCCGTTACCAAAGCACTGTCTGGTGCAGCCAAACTCGTGACTGTTGGCGAGTGAGTCGATAGCGGATCGAGATCGGAGAAAGCAGCGGTGGCTGGGGAACTCATCTTATCGGAAACCTCTTTGAGGAGTGGTCAAATAGATAGTTTATCGCACATATCGGGTTTCCTGATGCAGTTGAAAAATCACTTTGGGTACACGGGCCGGCGATTTTAGATTTTAGATTTTAGATTTTAGATTTTAGAATTGACTTTACAGATCGATGAAGGTGGGGGATTCAACTAAAATCTCAACCCTAATTGCTCTGCTGGACTTATTTCTTCAAGCAAGTATCCCTATGCAGGTGAACTCTGAAACCGGGTTTCGGAGTTCACCTGCGCCAAGAGAGTTGTCGGACGATCGCTCGCCCGACACACACTAACCAAAAATCACCTCCGGCGGCGCCATGTCAGCCCCCATAATCATTCCCCCGTGACTATCAGACTTCTTCAAGCCCGGTTGAGGTGCTTTTTCTGGGGTTTTCTGAGCCGGTGCAACTGAGGCTGGCGGTGTCTCCTGCGGTTGAGGTACTGCCTGTGCTCCTGGCACCACGGGTTGCTGCGACAGCCAACCCAAACCCCCTACAGCCCCAGCCATCAAAGCGGTGTAGCCGATGTACAAATGCACCGGACGCATTTGAAAGCCTTCGCTTGAGTCGGAATCCGAAACAGACACATACATACTGGGAATTGGACTCGGAGCGGGTTTGGGCAAAGCATTCGCCATAGCGCTGCCGTCTAGTCCCAAGGCGTCGCCGAGTCTGCGGATAAAACCTCTAACGTAAATATCTTGGGGCAGTTTGTCGATTTCCCCATTTTCGATCGATTCGATGTGGTGCAGCGGCACGAGAGTTTGACTGTGGAGTTGCTGCAGGGATAGGGAGCGAATTTGCCGTCCCTTACGCAATTCTCTACCCAACTCCCGCAGGCACTCTTCTCGCTCTTGAACTGCTTTTGCTGCTTCTTCTTCCTTGGTGAGTTTTTTCGGCTTTTTGGGAAAACCGAACCCTGGGAAGGATTTTCCGGGGACGATGACAGTTGCAGGTGGAGCCGACTCGACTTTAATTTTGTCTTGGGGCGCTTGTTTGCTGTCTTCAGAAGTGTTAGTGTCTCGATCGGAATTTTCTTCTGTGTCGGACTCGGTTTGGGGCGGCGCTTCCACACTAGCGCTGCGCCAATAGAAGACAGGAGCAGCTACTGGTGGCTCCAATTCTTGAATTTCTGTCACCGTCTCAATGGCGGGACTTACAGCAGTAACACTATCTTGGGGTACTTGCGGTTCAATTTTGTTTTGTTTGGGAAATCGATCAAATGCGAGCTTGACGGCTTCTCTGCTAACTGCTCTAATTAAAATTTCGGCAGCGGAAGCTGCTTCGCCCAACATTGTTTGCAGGCTTGCTAGAGCTTGGCTATAGGTGTCGCTACAGAGGAGTTCAGTTTCTATTTGACCTAGGACAGAACGAAAACTTTCTTGAGAAATTTCAATAGTTGGGTGATCTGTCACCCCAAAATAAGCCTCGGGTTTCAGTGCCATGATATTCATGTTGTCTTAGTAGAAGGTATCTGAGTACGTTCTTCGACAGGTTGGCAGTGATTCCGGATGTGGGTTGGGGGAGAGTAGGAGTGTGAGGGAAAGTGAGAGAGTGAGAGAGTGGGAGAGTGGGAGAGGCGCAATTCCCACTTATTGATTGTCTATTGCTTGTGGATGCGATCGAGCAAAAAAAGAGCCCCGAAAATCCCGACAAAATGGGCAACAGTGGCGTGAGTATTGGCGAGTACCACAAATATATCTAGCGGCTGAATAAATCGGCCCAAATCAACTGCGGCACCGAACAAGGCTTGCGGCTGAGCTAGAGATTTGGCTAAAAGCGTGCCGCTGATGGCTTCTGCGCCGATCAGCGTCAGCACCATTCCCGATAAGTTGCTCCAAAGTGCCAGCCGCACTTCTTTGATGGTGTCTGCTTTTTTGGGGCGGACAGCGTTAGCGGGCGATCGCAGTTGTCTCGACAAGCGGGTGAAGCGGAAAGAGCGATATACGCTGTAAGCGAGTACGGCCAGCCCGCAAATGGCAAAAAATACGCCGCCGCCGGTGCCGGCACTGGTTGAACCCGCAGCGGCGCTAGCCCTGGGGATGGCGAAGGGGATGGCAAAGAGCAAAATGATCGCCGCTACCACCCCTAGCACTACCTGTACCCAGAAGCAAACCCAGCCTGTTGTACGAAGGGCAAAGGCTACTCGTTGTACTGCGACAGGAAGCTTATCGTTATCTAACTGATTAGTCATATTTTGAGCGGGTATAATTAATTGGCATTAGTTGGCAGCAGTTTTTTCTCTTCGGGGACGGTTGACGGCGGTTAACCCTCTTTATAATAGAAGTAGCAATGTTTAAGATTTGTAACTAACATTGGATTTCACATTTGAATAGCGTCGATCGCCAGGTACCCAAAGCAATGACACAACTACAACCCACCGTCACTCCCAAACTGGAACAGCCAAAGTTTGGCTTCAACAGCTACGCGGAACGTCTTAACGGTCGAGCCGCGATGATCGGTTTTTCTTTAACTTTAATTATCGAGTATGTCACAGGCCAGGGCTTGCTGTCCTGGTTAGGTCTCAACTAATTTTAGCAACGGCGCGGTCAGCGTTACACTTTGCCTTGACTCTTCCGGCAGCGGGTGTGACTTCTGCTGACCGCGACACATTCGGGAATTGATTAAAATATTAATTAGAAACAAGCCCAGCGACTTTTCTGCCGAGAGTGATCTGTTCCCGAATGCAATAGCTGGCTTTTGGAGGTGTATATGGGGTGGAATTTTGATTTGACAAGCTTGGCAATTTTGCCTCGCTCCCGTACAATTCCCCACAGGCGAGAAGATTAATGTAGGTGAAGCTAGTCTTTGAGCTAGAAATCCCGATCGTTCCGCCAACTCTAAGTTTTAGAGCTTGTAAATAAATATAGAACAGAGTAAAACCAAATGAATGCTTCGTGGACGCGACTTTTGAGGTCAGCTTACCGTAAAGAGCCAATTACCAGCTTTGTTGTGACAGTGGGGGTTGTCGATGCAGCCATCGGCAGCATCGGTGCCAGTGGCTCTTTATTGGCTTTTGGGCTTGGCACCGCTGGGGTGGCGATGGCTCTCCGCTGGTGGCAAATTTACCGCTCTGCAGCCGAACAACCCGCACCTGCTCCTGAATACTATCTTCCTCCTCAGTCTTCTAGACCTCAGTTGCCCGTGCTTAATGTGTCTAAAAAAAATCCTCCTTATTAAGATTACCGGGCAATGGTGACTGGGCGATGTGCCGATCGACTCCCTGGATCTGAGGCACTAAAAGATAGGGCAAGAAAGTCTTTCGATCTTGGATGCTTGGTTTATGAATATTTCTGTTGCCGAGAAACTGTACAAAATTGGCTCTGTAGCTGCCTGTAGTGGTTTGTCGGTGAAAACTGTTCGTTACTATGAGGAGATGGGCTTGCTGTCTCCTGCGGTAAAGCGCTCGCCCGCTGGTTATCGCTTGTTTGGCGAAACCGTATTCAACAGGTTGGCGTTTATTAAACGATCTCAGACTCTAGGTTTGAGCCTTCAGGAGATTAAGGATATTTTACAAGTTCGCGATCGGGGAGAGTTGCCTTGCTCTGAAGCGAAGCAGCATCTAACGGCTAAGGTAGAGGAAATTTCCGTGCAAATTGCAGCCTTAGAAACTTTGAAGGGGGAGTTGCAAGGCATTCTCAACTGCTGGCAAGAGCAACCCTCCCAGGCGAGCATTACTAGCACGATTTGTCCGAACATTCAGCGGGATTGAGCAGCGGAAAGATACAAAAAAAGGGAAGGAATTATCGGTTTCCTTCCCTCGATCGTTTTGTTGGTGGTTTTGTTGGTGATTTTGTCGATCGTGTTGAGCTTTTAACTGTTTTCGCAGAGTTTGCTGTTGCTTTTTGAGTTGCCGAGCTCTGGCTGAGCCGCCTTTACCTTTGGAGTTTCTACCCTCGCTGCGGGGAGACTCCCAACTTTTTAGTCTCATGTTTTTCATTCTATGCACTACTTCTATACTACACCGCCAGATTTTCACTGTCAAGTATTTTTTAGAGCGATATTTCCTAGTGTCAACTTTTGACTGATGGGGATTTGCTACAGACATAGCGATCCTGCGCCCATTGCCTGCGGCTGGTTACGCCTACAGGCTTTTTGACAATTTGGGATGTAAGGGCGATCGCATGATTTAATTAATCATACTGGTATGCTCAGTAATTAATTAATTAATGAGTGGAATTAATCGCCAAATCACCCTTGACAGCAGGCACATTGCTAAACACTTGCCAGACACGCCACAAATGAGAAGACTACTTAATAAAGGACGTGCTGCTCATATTTTTAACGATGAGGCTACTATGACTCAGGTAGCTTAAGCCATAATAGAAGATGGAGAATTTACAGGTACGATTCGGGGCTACGATCGTTATGGTATGTTTTTTGCTGAATCAATTGGTTATAGAGTTGACCCGGATGGTAGCCGTCTTTTACTTTACTACGGAGAGATAAAAATTGATGCAGAAAACCGATACCACGTTACGCCTCGAAGCCGATTTAGTGAAGAATAACTGGGAATTTACAGAGGTATGGATCGATCCAAATCTTTCACCGCCTTATCTGCTTTTGTTACTAAGTGACGCTGACGGAAATTGTCAGATATACGATCCGGCTGAGGGTTATAAAGTTGTGTTTTCTAGTCAGAGTTATGATGAGGCGCAGTATTGGCTTTTAGAGGATGAGTATGAACCCGTAGAAGGGCGGCTGAGTGTGTCGGAGTTAGTTTGAATAATTCATTTAGGGGCGATTCCCTACGGGATAGCTCCGCTTCACGCACTTTGTGACAATTGGGGACGTAAGGGCGATCGCTATTTCATTACGATCGCGATCGACCCCTACAAGCTACAAAAACTCATCTACTGGGAAACCCGGTTATTCTCACTTATAAATTAGCTATAAACTCATCAGGTGTGACCTTTGCTTGCTTTAGAACACCGCTGAGAGTACCAATTTTTAACTCGCGGTGGAGTGGCACAACGCAAACAATTTCTCCGTCTGGAAGAGGCTTTTTAAGGACAACATGGCTACCCGTTTGTCTGGCTTGATAAAAGTCTAAACGCTCTAGTACGCGAATTACTTCTAGGCTTGATATTCTGGGCAACCTAGGCATAGCTAATCTCTATGCTAGTTACAAACCTGGGAGTGATTTCGTCGGGTAAAGGACACTCTTCGAGATAGAGCCTTGTAGCTTCTTTGAGATTAGCGATCGCTTGTTCTATGGTTTCGCCTTGGTCAATTGTGCCGACTTCTGGACATTCGGCAATGTACATATCTTCTTCTTTGTAAATGATGACTGTGAAGCTTTTAGTTTTCATTATATTTTTGCTTTCAGCATCAGAGGTTGCTTAGTTTCTATTTCCTATTTTATCTTGGATGTAATTTTTTTGCAAGTACAGGGGAAGAGGCGCGATCGCGCTTTTTGACAAGTTGGGACGTAAGGGCGATCGCACTTTTTCACAAGTTGGGAGATGAGGGCGAGCGGGATTTACGTTTCTCTAATTAATGAATTTGGCACTTATAAAATTACCCGAAATTAGAACACGGCAGTGCCTGATTTTTTGTGCTTTCAAAAAGTTTCCCATGTTAAAGCAACGCTGTCAAATTCTTGAATCATTTTCTTTTTTAATCTGGTGGATAGGCACTTATTAGCCGGGAATCGTTGTTAGTTAATCCTTTTTGCTTTTTAGCCGCTCAAGCCAACTAATATAAGAGGGTTTATAACCGGAATTAGCAGCAATTTCAGCATCTTCTATTGCTTGATTGATGAGTTTAGTATCATCTTTAATAATCTCAGACAAGTGATATAGGGCTTTTGACCTATCATAGCGAGCTTCAGCCCTATATATAATGTCTTGATGTTGGGAAGCTTTTTCTAGTAACTCGATTGCACGTCGCATTTGTGTGACCCGTTCCTCACCGGATAAAAATCGATTAGCGTAACGCCATAATGTAAAACCGTGGTGAAGGATTGCAACATCAGTGTACTGTCGCCTATCATTACGCTTTTCTAACTCATCAAAGAGCTTTACCGCCTCTTGATAGTTACGGTTTTGACGCGCATTCTCTGCTTTTGTCCGCAAGTCTAAGGGAGTTAATTTTGCCACCTCAACTTCCGGCTCTTCTTGTGTTTCTGTCAAGATAGTGACAGCCTCATCATTCTGACCGTCCGTTGGCGGTTCTCCAAGAGAGGAAACTTGCTGCACTGGAATCCAGCATTGGATAACCTCTTGGTTGAGAATTACTTCTCGAACAGGCTCTACTTCTGCTGCAAAGCGATAATAGTCACCCTTGCATTCTTCTTCTAAATCTGCGCTGAGATTGTCCACATCTATCAGGAGAGATACTTTTAGATCATTACTTATATGTACAAACGGAGAAGCTACCCATCTTTCAACATTCTCGTTATCGGTTTGACCCCATTCCCAGTAGGTTTTATCATCTTTAATATCCTGTATTTCTCCAAAATCATTGCTACCAGTGACATAGACACGGTTGTTAAGAAGTTTACCACGCAGAGGTGGGAACCATTGAGTAATTCCTGGATCGGCAGTTGTTTTTTTATTTTTCCAATCATCTGAGGCTGTAAGTAATGATAGTACCTCTTGCCGAAGCTCTCCATGTAATCGATCAAAAGTGTCTGATGAGATCGGAACATGAGCTATTTTATTACGGAGTGAATTTATAGCAAAAAAACGACCTATGATCGGAAGTTTATGGTCTTTATAAGTTACTGGGACTGAGGCAATCCTCTCCCAAGTTGTGAGG
>NZ_JAUBQR010000352.1:0-3992 GCF_036701385.1 Microcoleus sp. Pol12B4
GCTCCTTATTTTTTTACCTTACCATTCTCTCAAACCTTTGTCCTGTTTAGACTAGAGGTGCCTTGTCACCCGCTAAGCAATTACCCAAGCGATAATCCCTGCTATTGCTTTATTTACAACTGTCCACAGCCATATTTTGTTTTTTTTTAGCAACGTAAGTCTGTAATTCATCTATCTGGGCTATTTCGGGAATTTCATAATAATCGGGTTCGGTTGATAGGCTGTTTCCCGCCTGTTTAACCCAATTAATAACTGTATTATGAGAAACCCCCGTCAGACGTTCTATCCGCCGAAAACCATTTCCTTCTAGGTAGAGATGGAGACACCGCTTTTTGACCTTTTGGGGATAACCTCGCTCAGAATAAACATCTATAAACTGCCGAGTGCAATCTGAACAAATATGGTTTTGTTTACCTCTTTTGAAGCCATTTTTCTTGATATTGATGGACTGACAGTAGGGACAAATCATAGGTTTAGTTAGTTAACTATATTTGTCGATCATACCATAAATGTGCAACGCCCATATCTTCGTTGCTTAATTCAAAATCGAAAATGTCGAAGTTTTCGACAATTCTTTCTTTGCGAACCGATTTTGGAATCACCACGACTCCTCTTTGCGTTAGCCAGCGCAGAATTACCTGAGCAACGGTTTTCTGGTATTTCCCAGAGAGCGCAAGCAGCAGTTCATTTTTGAAAATGTTATTCTTGCCTTCAGCAAAGGGTCCCCAGGATTCAATCTGAACCTTGTTTTCCTGTAAGAATTTCTGGGTTTCAATTTGCTGATTGAAGGGATGAGTCTCAATTTGATTGACCGCAGGAACTACTTCGTTATGAACCATTAGATCCATTAAGCGATCTGGTTGGAAGTTGCTAACACCGATCGCTCTAATCTTGCCTTCTCGATATAGTTCTTCCATCGCTCGCCAAGAGCCATAGACATCGCCATAGGGCTGATGTATCAGATAGAGCTCCAGAGAATCCAATTGCAATCTTTTGAGCGATCTTTCAAACGCCTTCTTTGTGCTTTCGTAGCCAGCATCCTGAATCCAAAGCTTGGTAGTAACAAAGATCTCTTCCCTTGACACCTGGGGGGGTGACAACCCGCCCCAAACCCATAGTTAGTAGGGATTGAGCCAACTTGTGGTAAAAAAAGATAGGCAGCAGAATTGTTACACGCTTGCCTATCCAAAAAAATAATGATACTAAAATTCTACCAGACTCAAGGACAAAAATACCTGACGCCATCTCAGTTTTTGGTGATGAAAACCTTGCTATCCTTGATGCAATCAGAAAAACAAGTGAGATTAGAACGGCTCTCCCTCCTTATTTCCCTGTCTAATTACAGCCGAAAGTAAACGACGTAAATTACAAAGATTTTTAGATTTACCTCACTTAACGATCGAGTTAATTTGGTTCCCATTAATTACTTATTGGTTGACTACTTATTGCCCTGTTGGTACTCGCTTATCAATCGCCATTGATCGCAGTCAATGGGGGTGTATTAATCTGTTTATGGTTAGCTTAACCTGGGAGCGAATAGCAATTCCATTATACTGGTCATTGTTGCCCAAACTGGGCAGCAGCAACTTCGAGTCACAAACTACAAATTTACAGCCTGTTTTACCATTGTTCTCAGAATATAAAGTCATCGTTTTAGGCGACCGTGAATTTTGTTCTATCGACTTAGGAAACTGGCTGAAGTCAAAGGGTGTGTCTTTTTGCTTAAGACTGAAGAGGAATCATTGTATCGAAATAGAACATTTAGTTTGGCAACGGTTAGATAAATTAGGAATAGTACCAGGAGCCTCTTGATATTTTCAAGGTAAAAGAGTGAGAAAAACTCAGCCTGCCACGGGATTTGATGTTGCTTGTAAGTGGAAAAGAAACTACGGGACATGGAAGGTTGATGAAGCGTGGTTTATACTCACAGATTTAGGGTCATTGCCGGCAGCTATCGATGCTTACAAGCAACGGATGGGCATTGAAGAAATGTTTCGAGATTGTAAAACAGGAGGCTACGATCTGGAAGGAACTAGCTTAAAAGGAAACCGACTGATTAACATAATTCTCCTCGTAACACTCGCCTACAGTTCGGCAATATTTAAAGGCACTGATATTCGGAAAAAGCAGGTAGAAAAATATGTATGTCGGCGTCGAGAACCTAAAAAAAGATATCGAAGACGGAGTACATTTGGTGTAGGCGCAAGATGGAAAGAAGTGGGTTAATTATCTCGAACAATATTCTTTGGAGGTGGAACAGTTAATGAAGTTAACTCGAAATAAACGCCGCTTTTATCAACAAGGTATGCGGGCTGCAACCCTGATTCGGTCTATCTCCTAGACCTCTTTGTCACCCCCCCCAGGAACGCTGATGGATTTTTATCCGTTGCAATTGATATCTGAGATAAATAATTTTAACTTATCTTGACATAGCAGCAATTTTGTGTACCACCGGAAGTGTGAATTGTCAGGTGGCTGCTTGTCGTCCCAATTCATCCCCCCAGCAAATAAACTTTTGTTACATAACGTTACAATATAAGGGAAAACTACTTTCAGGCGAGCTAAACAATCAATGCGCTTAATATTAATGACTGGAAAAGGCGGCGTCGGCAAAACATCCGTAGCCGCTGCGACTGGACTGCGATGTGCCGAATTGGGATACAAAACCCTAGTGCTGAGTACAGATCCCGCTCACTCCTTAGCCGACAGCTTCGACATGGAACTCGGACACGATTCGCGGCTGGTGGAACCGAATTTGTGGGGAGCAGAATTAGACGCTCTCAGGGAATTAGAAGGAAATTGGGGAGCCGTTAAGCGCTACATTACTCAATTTTTGCGTGCCCAGGGACTCGAAGGAGTGCAAGCTGAAGAATTAGCCATCTTGCCAGGAATGGATGAAATCTTCGGTTTAGTGCGAATGAAGCGGCATTACGACGAAGGCGAATTTGATGTTTTAATTATCGATTCTGCTCCGACTGGCACAGCATTGAGACTGCTAAGTTTGCCGGAAGTTGGCGGCTGGTACATGAGAAAATTTTACAAGCCGCTGCAAGGTATCTCAGCTGCCCTTCGGCCTTTAGTTGAACCTATTTTTAGACCAATTGCGGGTTTTTCTTTACCAGACAAAGAGGTGATGGATGCACCTTACGAATTTTACGAACAAATCGAAGCTTTAGAAAAGGTTCTAACTGACAATATAGTCACTTCAGTAAGGTTAGTTACCAATCCCGAAAAAATGGTAATTAAAGAGTCTCTGCGCGCTCATGCCTATTTGAGTTTGTACAATGTAGCTACCGATTTAGTAGTAGCTAACCGGATTATTCCAGCAGAAGTAACTGATCCCTTTTTTAAACGGTGGAAAGAAAGCCAGGAAGAGTACCGTCAGCAAATTCACTTAGATTTCATGCCGCTACCAGTTAAGGAAGTGCCACTTTATTCTGAAGAAATGTGCGGTTTGGCAGCTTTAGAACGGTTGAAAGAAACGCTTTACAAAGACGAAGACCCAAGTCAAGTTTATTACAAAGAAAATACGATTAAGATCGTGCAGGAAAACAATCAATATAGTCTTGAGCTGTATTTGCCCGGAATTGCTAAGGATCAGATCCAGTTGAGCAAAACGGGAGATGAGTTGAATGTTCGGATTGGGAATCACCGCCGTAATTTGGTGTTGCCACAAGCTTTAGCGGCGCTGCAACCTTCGGGGGCGAAGATGGAGGATGATTATTTGAAAATTAAGTTTGCTTAACCTGAAATATTGCACCATTCTCAATCAGCTTTTTATGGGCGCGCTCTTCTGCCGACCCCACGAGAAATATACTCTTTGTGGAACAAGCCGGAAAGCCTGTTCTTGAAAATGGTGCAATGCGGTTTGTTATAGTCATTTCAAATAAATGTGAGACAGAGGTAAGATCATGATAAGTAAGTCGGTGAGAAAAAACAAAACTATGTTAAAATAAGTAAACATAGAGAATACGTCTACTGAGGTAACTCAA
>NZ_JAUBQR010000477.1:0-1045 GCF_036701385.1 Microcoleus sp. Pol12B4
GAAACTCGCACCCCTTTTATCAAGTTATCATCTAGCTTCAAAACAACTAATTTCGGCATGGCTAACAACTGATAAGCTGAGGCATATCTAAATTTTACAGTCACGGCGCGATGAAATTCTTGTGGGGTGAGCATCCTGCCCGCCCAAAAGGTTCAATTTTGATGCTCAACAACTTATGACAAGTCAGCCTCTTTAGGCGGCAAAATTCTCTGCAATACAGAGTTCTTTCAGTTTTACCACAACGCTGAAACATTCTCCGCGATCGGCGGCAAATTCTAGAGTCATGTAGCCGTTACCGCTGCCGGCGCAAGCTTCCATGACAGTTTTTCCCTTGCCGTCGGTGACTTTCAGAGTCAGATTGAGCGGCAAGCTGTCTGCCCCGCCGGCGGGATGCACCTGTACTTTAATATTAGTTTCAGTATCGGTTGTTGGTTCGATCGCCACCAGCAAAGCTACCGCTGGCGCTGGTTCTACTACACCCCTCCAAAAATTAGGTTTTTCCTGAACAGAGTCGAGGGTTGCTGATGCTTTTTCCGAGATATTTGCTGCCAGATGGATTATCTTGCCCCGCACGACTGCGCTGCTGTAACGACGAAAAGCTAAATGAGGTTCTTTTGGCATTAAAATATCTTCTACAGACTGCCAACCAGCATCAAAAATATTGTGCAGCCACTGGCGCAGTTGTACAGTTTTTCGGCTGCGTTCCAGACAATCCAAATGTTGGAGAAGTTTGTCAAAGCTTTGCAATTTATCAATAGCTAAATCGCCAGCGCTTGCAGTTTTTACAAATCCCAGCAAAGTAGCTTCTTGTCGCTTTATATCGATTTCAACTGCTACTAAACCAATGCGATCGTCCGGTATTTCCAGCGGAATGTAACAAAACTTGCCAGACTTCAGGGGTCGGCATTCCAAATGGCCTAATTGAGTTAATTTTAAGTCGGCTGCATCGGTGTAAAGGCGCATGGCCTCGTTCCAACTGTCGCTGGCATTCAAGTCTGTGGGAATGTCCATCATTTCCATGTAATCTTTCACTGCACATACAGCT
>NZ_JAUBQR010000478.1:0-1044 GCF_036701385.1 Microcoleus sp. Pol12B4
ACGGGACAATTCGGCATAGTTGACAAAAAACTTATCAAGGCTACTATCTTACCATCATTACTTCTTGGCCACTACCCACTCGGAAACGCTTGCAAAACCGATAAATTAATAACTAAAGTGCATCTCTCAATCAAATATTAACCAGATAACCAGGCAAATAATGAAACCTAAAGCTAACTTGAAATCCGACAAGTTTACAGATCAATTCCTAGACGATGTCACCCCAGAAATAGACCCCAATGCAATGCCAGCACTGCGGGTTCAGGACTTAAGTTTTTATTACGGAACTCACCAAGTCCTAGAAAATTTATCGATGAATATCCCTCACCCGCAAGTTACGGCTATTATTGGCCCTTCAGGTTGCGGGAAATCGACTTTTCTCAAAGCTCTCAACCGGATTGGTGAATTGGAGGGAAAGGTTCAAATTAAAGGAAGAGTAGAGTTTTTTGGACAAGATATTTACAGCCCAAAAGTAAACATTAATAGTTTGCGTCGCCAAATTGGGATGGTGTTTCAACGACCAAATCCTTTTCCGCTGAGCATCTACGATAATATTGCTTACGGAGTGAGAATTTTTGGCCACAAAAGTAAAGCAGAATTAGATGAAATTGTGGAATCTGCACTTAAAAGTGCGGCGCTTTGGGATGAGGTGAAAGACGATTTGAATAAATCGGCTCAGGGGATTTCGGGCGGACAGCAGCAGCGACTTTGTATTGCTCGCGCTTTGGCGGTGAAGCCGAAAATTTTGCTGATGGATGAACCTTGTTCTGCTCTGGATCCGATTTCAACGATGAAGATTGAGGAGTTATTTCAGACTCTGCGGCAGCAGTTAACGATTGTGATTGTGACGCACAATATGCAGCAGGCAGCTCGTGTTTCTGATTACACGGCATTTTTTAATACTGATGAAAGTCGCATCGGTCGCCTGGTTGAATTTGGGCCGACAAGTAAGATTTTTACTTCTGCGGGCAATTCGAGTACGAGAGATTACATTCAAGGCCGTTTCGGTTAATACTTACATCTTGAACCTCTTTCAGAACAGGC
>NZ_JAUBQR010000479.1:0-1042 GCF_036701385.1 Microcoleus sp. Pol12B4
ATCGCCGTTGGCATTCACGAGGGAACTCCTAGCCGTCTGCCTACTGCTGGGGCCGATCGCTTTAATACTCGCTTTGCCTTACGTGCCTGTTCCCATCCAATGGAACAAATGATGGCTCTGCTAACATTGATTGAAGGTGGTGTTCTCGAACGCCATCCCCAACTCAAAGTGGGCTTTTTGGAGTCAGGATGCGGGTGGTTGCCCTATTGGTTGTGGCGGCTCGATCGAGAATACGAGAGTTCGCGCTGGGAAGTGGCCGATAATGTGAAGATGAAGCCCTCCGAGTATTTCCGCCGTCAGTGTTTTGTTTCTATGGAGCCTTCGGAGCCACACTTATCTCAAGTTATTGAGTATATCGGCTCCGATAACATCCTATTTGGTTCTGATTATCCTCATGGAGAATACGAATCGGATATTGTCGAGCAAGTAGTTGCTCTTGAGGGACAACTGCCCCAGGGAACTGTAGAAAAGATTTTGTGGGACAATCCGGCTCGTTTCTACGGGATCAGTTGAAGGGCACGAAGATAAACATGAGCATTTACTGTTCGATCTCAGAATTGTAGGTTAGGTTGAGCGAAACCCAACCTACAATTTTGCTTAATTCCTGAAAGCATTGATTCGACCCCATTCTTCCCCTAGCCCCTAGCTATAATATGGTCAACGAACCGTTTCCCGTTCCAGAAGTTGATGAGCGTTTACTGTTCGATCTAAGTTGCTCTAGAATCATCGGGCCAGTAATAACATTAGCGCAAGAAATCAATCTATTTAAGCTGATAGACGAAGCACCACAAACAATTGAAGATGCTGCCAAAAACCTCAAAATTACACCTATAATCTCTGAAGCTTTCATCGCAGTTCTTGCCGCATTTGGATTACTAGAAAGACAGAAAGATGGACGGTTTGGCCTGACAAAGCTGGCAAAAACATACATGATTCCAGATAGCCCATTTTACTATACGGGGTTTTGCCCTCCCCATGAATGGTATCTGGATCTGCTTCGCATGAAATTAATCGGTGGCGCTCAACCACCAATGCCGATGGC
>NZ_JAUBQR010000025.1:0-45517 GCF_036701385.1 Microcoleus sp. Pol12B4
GCTTTAAGTCGGGGAGTTTTTCCATTCCTTTATCTAATGTCTATCTCCTCTTCTTGTCAAGGGGGTTGAGCAATTACAATAATTTTAATGGACTTACCAATTATTTACCACGAAGATTACATTGCACCTCTGCCACCGAATCACCGCTTCCCGATGGCAAAGTTTCGGATGCTTTACCAGATGCTGCTCGCGGACGGGGTAGCAGATGAATCGCAATTTCACGCTCCCGAACTTCCCCCTCAAGAATGGATTGAATTAGTCCACGACCACTCCTATGTTCAAGCTTACTGCAACGGGACGCTCGATAACAAAGCGACTAGGCGAATTGGTCTGCCTTGGAGTAGCGCCCTTGCTAATCGCACTTGCACTGCGGTTGCAGGAACTGTACTAACTGCCAAGCTCGCTTTAGACTACGGTTTGGCTTGCAATACTGCGGGCGGAACTCATCACGCCTTCCCTGCTTTTGGGTCGGGTTTTTGTATTTTTAATGATTTGGCGATCGCCTCTCGCGTCTTACAAAAAAATGGTTTAGTTCGCAAAGTTTTAATTGTCGATTTAGATGTCCACCAAGGAGACGGAACCGCGGTAATATTCCAAGATGACAGTAGCGTTTTTACTTTCTCGATGCACTGCGAAGTCAATTTTCCCGGCACTAAACAAAAGGGCGATTTAGATGTACCTTTGCCTGTCGGTATGGAGGACGACGAATATTTACAAACATTGGATAAATTTTTACCAGATTTGCTGTCAAGTGTCAAGCCTGATTTAGTTTTGTACGATGCTGGAGTAGACCCTCATCAGGGCGACAAACTGGGAAAATTAGCTTTAACTGATACGGGCTTATTTCGCCGGGAAATGCAAGTTTTGATGGCGTGTTTGGCTGGTGGCTATCCCGTTGCCTGCGTGATTGGCGGGGGCTATTCCGATGACGCTAAGGGGTTAGTTTACCGACATTCACTGCTGCACCGAGCCGCCAGTCAAGCCTACAGGCAGTATCGACTTTGATCGAGAGTGGCCAGATTTCCGAAATATGGCCGAAAAAACAGTCTCCCTCACCCAAACAAATAAAAATACTATTAGCGCTCGCTCCAGCTTGCCAGATCGGTACAACTTGAGCTAAAAAGTTGTTAAACAAACAACGGTACTTATGTCGAAGGCCAGCGAGTCCAATCACCCCTATCCACTGCTGGTTGTCATTGTTAACTACCGAACCTCTAGTTTGACAATTGACTGCTTGCGCTCTCTAGTTAGCGAAGTTCAATCGCTGCCTGGTATGCGAGTTGTAGTTGGCGACAATGCTTCAGGCGATCGCTCAGTCGAAGAAATTAGTAGTGCGATCGCCTCAGAAGGCTGGAATGAATGGGCATCCTTCGTTCCCCTAGACCGCAACGGCGGATTTGCCTTCGGCAACAACGCCCTGATCCGTCCCGCCCTCCAATCCACCAATCCCCCCCCTTACTTCCTGCTGCTCAACCCAGACACCATAGTTCGCCCCGGTGCCTTAAAAGCCCTCGTCGATTTCATGGACACTCATCCGGAAGCCGGCATCGCCGGCAGCCGCTTGGAAGACCCCGACGGCACGCCCCAGGAGTCAGCTTTTCGGTTTCACAACATCTTGACCGAACTCGATTTTGGTTGGCGGACAGGCTTTATATCTAAGTTATTAGCCAACTGGGTCGCAGCGCCTCCCATTTCCCAAGAAACCTGTCAAACTGATTGGGTAGCTGGAGCCAGCATGATCGTCCGTCGCGAAGTATTTGAAAAGATTGGCTTGATGGATGAAGCTTATTTCATGTACTGCGAAGAAATGGACTTTTGCCTGCAAGCGAACAAAGCTGGCTGGAGTTGCTGGTACGTACCCGAAAGTCGCGTTGTCCACTTAGTCGGGCAAAGCTCAGGCGTCACTGACACCAAAAAGCCCGCCAAGAGGCTGCCTACCTATTGGTTTGATTCACGGCGTAGGTACTTTATCAAAAACTACGGCTTGGTTTACACAGCATTAACTGATGTATCCTGGGCTTCTGGTTTTGCAGCCTGGAGGGTGCGCCGCGTACTTCAAGGCAAACCCGATGGCGATCCACCACAATTACTGAGGGACTTTGTATTAAATAGTGTATTTTTTAAGGGGGGTAAGATTGAAAAATCCAAAAACTTTTAAAGGGAGTTGGTAAATCGGTCAAAGCCAACTATACCCGGTTGACCTAGGCAAGCAAAATATTTTATGATGCAGCCGAGAAATTAGTATTATCGATCAACAAAACCGGATTGCTCCTTCCTCAAAAACCTGATAGACCCATTAATATCGTCGGCATCTAGCAATAGAGTAAACAAGCAATAGTGTCAATTAGAGCTTATGGTAACTGAGCAAAACTTAATCACCAGTGAAAATCAAGTAGAAGACCCAGGCCTGGGACTGTGGCAGCAAATTAAAGAAGACTGGATTGCTCATGGTCGAGATTGGACAAAACCGGGATTTCGCGCCGTAGCAGTGCAGCGTTTTGGCGTCTGGAGAATGCAAATAGAACCGAAATTACTTCGAGCACCTTTGAGCATTCTTTATCGATCGCTCTACCGAAAAGTTCGCAATAGTTACGGGATAGACTTGCCTTACACTGTGAAGCTCGGTCGTCGGGTGGTGATTGAACATCAAAACGCTATTATTATTCACGGATATTGTACGATCGGCGACGACTGCATTATCCGCCAAGGTGTAACTTTGGGAAACCGATATTTGGACAAACCGCTGGAATCCCCTCAATTGGGCGATCGGGTTAACGTCGGCGCTGGTGCAAAAATCCTCGGCAAGGTCAACCTAGGAGACGACGTAAATATTGGGGCCAATGCTGTAGTTTTATCAGATATTCCAGCCGGTCAAACTGCCGTTGGTATCCCTGCCAAAATTATCAAATCTCGGCCTCCTGAAAACAACGCTTAAATCATTTTCTTCCTTATGGCTTCTGCTATAACTCTGCGGAGACTAAATAAATCTCCCTAGTCAAGTTAGAGATTCTTCTTAAGGTAAACTGCCCAAACAGGCACAATTGTCAACATCATCAAAAAAATGCACAAACAATGGTTGAGTCAATCACTAAGTCAATCATTTCTGCTACAGAACCAGACTGGAGCCGCGAAAAACTTAGCAAGTGGTGGGAACCGAGTCGCCAACTGCTTAAATCTATCCGCAACTATCAAAAGTGGCAGCATCAGGGTGGAATTGGAGGAGATATTTTAGGCCGTTGGAACGTGATCCAGCATCGATTTTGGAGCGTTGTCACTGCAACAGACATCCCTTTGAACTGCCAAATACAAGGAGGACTGCTGCTGACTCATCCTAATGGCGTGGTCATTCATCCCAGTGCTTCCATTGGTCCTAACTGTCTGATTCTTCAGCAGGTGACAATTGTTGCTGATGTCAAAATCGGTGGTCATGTCGATATTGGTGCAGGAGCTAAAATTATTCGCTCCGTAACGATCGGCGATCATGCTTTGATTGGTGCTAATGCTGTGGTGATTTGTGATGTGCCACCGGGTGCAACCGCAGTGGGAATTCCCGCAAAAATCATCGAAAAAAAACCCCAGGAAGTCTGAAAAATAATTTCTAGAAGTCGCAGAAAAATTATGAAATTAGCTGGAGTTTTATTAAAATATAAAACGAACTACTCAGTAGTCCCTTTCAAGAGGTAAAACTTGAAAGAAATTGGATTAGTTGCGAACAGCTAGGATTTTGGATTTAAAATTAAATAAAAAACCCGTGGCTTTCAGTTGCGGGAGCGTCCAAAAGCTCAAGTTTTCTCCCTCACTTTTCAAGCTGGTTTCAATCTTTCGAGTACCAACTCAGCTCGCCGCCGTGCCACTTTTTCCCACGTAAATTCCTGTGCCCGCTCGCGGGCAGATTTACTCATCCGAAGCCGCAAATCGGCACAACCAGCTAACTGTTGCAAGCCTGTCACTAGCGCTTCTTCATCATAGGGCGAAACAATTATGCCATCTTTGCCATCTCGGACAACCCCACCCGCTCCCATAGGTGAAGTTAAAACTGGCAAACCGTTAGCCATCGCTTCATAAGTAACCAGCGGGCTGCCTTCTTCCAAACTGGGAAAGGCAAAAAAGTCAGCTTCGCGATAAGCAAGGGCAATATCGCTAGTGTAATCCCTATGAATTACATCTGAGCGTGCTAAAATGCTGCTGCAAGTTTCAGCAATTGCTGGCTCCATACTTCCGCAAAGCAGTAGTCTGCCTTTAATTCCTGCTTTATCCCAAGCCCGCAACAGTAAATGAGCTCCTTTTCTGACGCAAACGCTGCCCGCAAAGATAACAGTAATCGTTTCTGATAGTGGCTTGTCGCTCACAAAAGGCGGGAAGCGCTTGGGAGACCACCCGTAACTGGTAAGGATCAGTTTATGTTCGGGAACCCCCGCTCCCATAAAAGATTTTTTCACCTCGGGACTCGGACAAAAGATGAAATCAGCCAAACTAATTTGTTCATCCTCTTCATGAATGGTATCGGCAGTAATTTGGTGTTGGGGATCGATTCCCAAGCGATGGTAAGCATCATCAATAATAAATTTAGCCGGCTTTGTATAGCAGTTGATCCGCTCCAAAAGAATGGGTGTGCTCTCCTGTTTAACTTTCCTAAAGGTTTCGATCGAAGTGTTAGGCCACAAGTAAATTGCATCAAAATCCTTTACATCTCTGAGGAAAAGCTTTTCTGTACAATTTCTAGGTCTGTCAGCGCTGCGGTAATATAGCCATTTGAAGTATCTGGGTACAGCTTCAACAAGATTCGGTCTGCGACATGAGGGATCGCAATTCGGAACAATCATGCGGACTTTAAAGTCAGGGTAGTTCCACTGTTCGCAGAGTGAAAAAAATGTATGGCTGGCTCCCAGGTTCGTACAGTAAAGTGCGAAGAAAGAACTTAAATTTAGCATTGTTAACTAAGCTCTACTCAACATGATCTGTCTGGCTCTTAATACAGAATAGGTTAGAGACAGTTTAACACCAAAAACCGCAGATTAAGGTAAGTTAACAATATAAAGATATTGTAAACTTACCTTGAGTGTCACTAAAATATTAAAATAGCAACTCGCGAGTCGAATTCAAGAGGTAAAGGTTGAAACAAATTGGATTAGTGGCGATCGGACGAAATGAAGGGCAGCGCCTCCGCCAATGCCTAGTCTCCGCCACAGACAAAGTTGCCCGCGTCGTCTATGTCGATTCCGGCTCAACAGACGGTAGCCTAGAGTTAGCCCGATCGATCGGAGCCGATACAGTAGAACTAGAATTATCTATACCGTTTACCGCAGCACGTGCCAGAAACGAAGGCTTTGCCCGCTTGCTGGAACTAGGGCCAGACATCGAATTTGTCCAATTTGTGGACGGTGACTGCGAAGTAGTTGACGGATGGATCGATCGAGCCTACAGCGAACTCGTAGCCAAACCAGACGTAGCAGCAGTCTGCGGGCGCAGGCGTGAACGATACCCCGAAGCAACCATCTACAACAAATTGTGCGACATCGAGTGGGATACGCCCATCGGCGAAACCAAAGCCTGCGGTGGCGACTCCATGATGCGCGCAGCAGCATTTGAGCAAGTCGAAGGTTTCAATCCCGCACTAATAGCCGGCGAAGAACCCGAACTGTGCTTGCGGCTTCGCCAAAAAGGTTGGAAAATCCTTCGCTTAGACGCAGAAATGACCCTGCACGACGCGCAAATGACCAATTTCGGTCAGTGGTGGAAGCGGGCTCAAAGAGCGGGTCACGCCTATGCCGAAGGATCCTGGATGCACGGCAGCGAACCAGAGCGCCATTGGGTCAAAGAAACGCGCAGCACATGGTTTTGGGGCTTAGTCTTGCCAGCCCTAGCCTTGGCAATGACATGGCCGACAAAAGGCTGGAGCTTGTTACTATTGAGTGGCTACCCCTTAGCAACCTATCGCACCTATAACTATTATATAAAGCATCGGTACCTCACAACTAAAGAAGCAGCCATCTACGCTTTGTCATGTGTATTAGCCAAATTTCCCCAGCTACAAGGTCAAATCCAGTTTCACCAGCGCCGATTGCTGGGGCAGCAGAGCAAGCTAATCGAATACAAAACCACCCAGTCTATTAATTCAGCCAGCTAGAATTACAGCTAACATCCCAGAAAGTTCACCCCTGAGTAGTAAACAAATGAGCGATCAAAAATTAAAAGTTTTACTAATTGTAGAGCAGTGCAATCCTGACTGGGCATCAGTACCTTTGGTGGGCTACAACTTTTTTCAACAAATAAACAATTTAGTTGATGCAACACTCGTTACCCATATTAGAAATAAACCAGCTCTTGACAAACATCCAGAATACGAAAAAATATTCTACCTTGAGGAAGGAAAGTTAACCAAACAATATTATAAGATAGTTGAAAAAATTACCGCAAACGGGCGCGTAAATTGGCCTCTTTATAATGCATTGAGCTACCCCATTTATGAAGAATTTAATCAACAAGTATATCAAAAATTTAAAGGAAAAATCCTCAACGGAGATTATGACATAGTTCATGCAATTACCCCGATGATGCCGCGGTATCCGTTTAAGGTAGTCAGTGTGTGCCAGCAGACTCCTTTTATTCTAGGACCTGTGAATGGGGGCATTCCCTTTCCACCAGGTTTTCAAGAAACTGCCAGACAAGAATTTGCTCAATTCAACTTTTTGAGAGCAGTTGGTCGAGCATTAATTCCAGGTTATGTAGAAACTTACAAAAAAGCAGACAAAATCTTAGCAGGTTCAACCTATACTTTAAATATGCTCAAGGATTTGTTTGCAATCCCCGATCAAAGAATTGCTTTGTTCTACGAAAATGGCATTTCGGAGAAATTTTTAAATCCGACAAATATCCTTGATAAAGATGTCAGCCAGATAAATTTGCTTTTTGTGGGTCGATTAGTTCCTTACAAATGCGCCGATATTGTCATTGAGTCTATTGGGAAATTAGAGCAGGCAATTCAAAGTAAAATACGCTTAACCATAGTAGGAGAGGGTTCAGAAAGAAATAACTTGGAAAACAGAGTGAAGGAACTTAATTTAGGGGAAATAATCAGCTTTGCGGGATGGGTAAATCAACAAGAAACTCTGGATTATTACAGGAAAGCAGATATTTTTTGCTTCCCTTCGATCCGAGAGTTCGGCGGCGCAGTGGTAATGGAAGCTATGGCTTGTGGGCTTCCCTGCATCGTTGCCAATAATGGCGGTATTGGTGAATACGTGAATGAAGAAACTGGTTTTAAGATAGAGCCGATTTCTAGAGAGTATCTCACCCAGGAGTTGACAAGTAAAATTAAGCTGTTGGTCGAAGATGATCGTCTGCGGGAACGTATGTCAGCTAAGGCGATCGAAAAAGCCAGAGAATTTGCTTGGGAAAACAAAGCCGTAAAAATCGTCGAGATTTACGAAAAAATGCTCGCTGAGAAAAGTGTTAGTGCATCGACATAGTAGAGCGATATTGTTTAGTTAAAAATTAGAAAGCAGGTACGAAATGAAGGCAAAAATTGGATACTTTATTCCACAATTTCCAGGCCAAACACACATCTTTTTGTGGCGGGAGCGACAATTTCTTGCAGATCTTGGAATTGAAACAGATTTAGTATCAACTCAACCGCCTCCCAGGGCGATCGCTTCTCACGTATGGGCAGAAGAAGCTCAAAAAAATACTGTTTATCTATTTCCCTTTGCTGCGAAAGATTTTATTAACTCATTCCTAGAGATTCTCAAAGCTGGTCCCGCTGCATGGTGGCAATGCCTCGCAGTTATTGCCAAAGCGAGTGACACATCCTTATCTGAAAAGGTGCGACTCTTGGCATGGATTTTTGTGGCTGGCAAACTAGCAGGATTAACAAAAACAAAAGGTTGGTCTCACATCCACGTTCATTCCTGTGCCAATGCCGCCAATATAGCCTTATTTAACTCAATTCTTACAGGCTCTACTTACAGTATGACTCTTCACGGGCCTACTCTAGAAGTGTACGGGTCAAATCAGGAACAAAAATGGAAAAATGCTGCTTTTGTGATCGTCATATCTCAACTGCTTCTCAATGATGTCAAAAATAAATTAGCCAACTTTCTTCCCAAACAATTAGCTGTTGCTCCAATGGGAGTTAATTTTATAGAAATTAAACGCAGCAGCCCTTACACGCCTTGGCAAGAAGGAAGTCCGTGCAAGATTTTTGCTTGCGGTCGCCTCAACCCGGTGAAAGGTCACAAATACTTGGTTGAGGCGGTAGAATTGCTGCGAAATCGGGGATTTGACGTGAGGCTGCAAATTGCAGGCGAGGATGAACAAGGGGGCAGCGGATATCACCAAGACCTACAAAAAATAATTGAAGATAAATCGATGTCCGAATGCGTTGAGCTACTTGGGGCTGTTTCGGAACAGGCAATTCGCCAAGGTCTAGAAGCAGCTCACGTTTTCGCTTTGGCAAGTTTGAATGAAGGAGTTCCGGTTGCTGTGATGGAAGCAATGGCGATGGAGGTTCCGGCGGTAGTTACTAATGTAGGCGGAACTTCTGAGCTAGTAGATGACGGCGTGGATGCTGTATTAGTCCAATCAGAAAAACCCGAAGAAATGGCAGATGCGATCGCCAATCTCCTCCAAAATCCAGAACTTGCTTTGAGCATCAGTCAGCAATCCCGGAAAAAAATCATGGCCAAATTTAGCCACGGTCGCAGTGCAGAAACTTTAGCTCAGTGCTTGGAAAAACTTGGAATAAATAACCCGTCTTAGTGATTCCAAAGAAGAAATTTAATCCCAGAGTACATAAATGTAGTTGAGTCCCATACAAGTTATGCGAATTTTAATTGGTGCTCAGAACGCCTCAACTAAATTCGGCGGCGAGTCATTGCCGCCGCTCAACTACTTTTGGATACTTCGATCGCGCCAAATAGAGACATGGTTAGTGGCGCACGCCCGCACTCCAGCAGAACTCACAGAGCTGTTTCCACAAGAGCGCGATCGGATGCACTTTGTACCCGACACTTGGCTGCACCGGCTGCTTAACAATTGCGGGCGATTTATCTCTGAAAGAGTGAATGACTTTTCTTGTGGGCTTCTCACTCACCTGTACACCCAATTGCTACAGCGTCGTATTGTCCGGCGGCTGGTGAGCGAACACCAGATTGATGTTGTACACGAACCGACGCCAGTCTCGGCAACAGTTCCTTCGTTGATGTTCGAATTGGGAGTGCCGGTAGTTATCGGTCCGATGAACACGTCGGTTAAATTTCCTCTGGCTTTTCGATCGCGCCAAAATCCTACCATTGATATTTTAATCAAGATCGGTCACCAGTGCGTCGATTTCTTCAATCGTCTGTCTTTTCCCCGGTAAAATCAAAGCTGAGACGCTGTTAGGGGCAAACGATCGCACAAAGCAGGCACTTGCATCTGGGGTCCAGGGTAAAATTATTGAACTTGTGGAAAACGGCGTGGATTTCTCGGTGTGGCGATCGGACTCTAGCTTATCAAGAGCAGCGACCGGGTAGGTTCATTTTATTTTTTTAGGCAGGCTGATCGACTGGAAAGCTGTAGACTTGCTGCGGGAAACCTTCGCGCCTGTCGCCGCTCAAACCGATGCAGTCTTGGAAATCATCGGTGATGGGCACATCCGAGGGGAACTTGAAGCTCAAACAGCTCGTTTAGGCATCGACCGCAGCGTTGTATTTAGTGGGTGGCTGTCTCAGAAGGAGTGCGCTCTCAAAATGCAAGAAGCTGATGCAATGGTTTTCCCCAGTTTGCGGGAATGCGGCGGGGCAGTGGTGATGGAGGCAATGGCAGTAGGCTTGCCAGTCATCGCAACGAACTGAGGCGGTCCGGTAGATTATCTGAATTTCACTTGCGGTATTTTAGTAGAACCCACTTCTAAAGAAGGATTTGTCCTGGGACTGACAGATGCGATGCTCAAGCTGGCTCATTCACCAGAATAGTGGCAGAGTATCGGTTGTGCGGGAAGAGAACAAGTTCGGCAGCATTTTGATTGGGAACGCAAAGTCGATCGAATACTTGAAATTTATCAACAAACGATCAACGATCGCCCGAAGCATTAAGTAGCCGACCATTAAAGCATAAAGCAGCAGCTTTCACGTGGAGAGCTGCTGCTTGGGGGTGCTAGAAAAGTATGTGGCGGCCCAAAGACCCCCCTCTACATCCTAGCGATCGAAAAACGGGTTAACCCGTTTTTTTGGTTAACCCGCGAGCTTGGAAACATGCAGATCAATTAGTTTTGCACTACCAGCTTAACGTTGGCATTTTGCAAACCGCGCTGCTTGACTGCGGCCAAGGTCTTGTTAACTGCGTACTTCTGGTTGATGGAGTTGATTAACTCAGTTTGATTGTGTTTTTTGGCGACGCCCCAGAGGTCCGCAATCAGGTCAAAGGAACCATCGCTATTGCGAGACCAACCGAGGTCATATTCGCCTTCGAGAATCGCTACGATGTCGGAGCGAACGCGCTGACCATTATAGCCACGAACATCAGCTTCTGACTTGACTGAAATGCCCAAGTCACGCAGGGAAGCTTTCAGGATTTCGGCGTCGGTGATTTTGGTACGCAGAGTGCTAAAGTGAGACATTGGATTTCCTCCTAATAAAACTGAGAGAGAAACAACAACGGTCTGGATTTAACGGTGCCGCTGGGCGGCTCTTGAATCGAACTGCTAGCTGTTGCTAGCCTTTGCTCCTGTTTGGACCAGGAGAAAGCTTTTAGAATTCCATTCGCTGGTATTCAGCGACGGAAGACGCAGCGGGCCGTGCACGCTGTCTAGCCCAATCTCGCAGGGCGGTGACCTGTTCGGTCATTGTTTTAGACAGTGGCATTGTGGATTTAATGGCCGCGATGATGTCTAGCTGCGTAAACTCTCGATCTTGAGCGAAGGCTTCGTACATTGCGGCTACTAGCGCTTGCTCAATCTCTGCACCTGAAAAGCCCTCGGAAACAGTGGAAAGTTGCTCTAAATCGAAGCGAGTAATTTCCCGACGGCGCTTTGACAGGTGAATCTTAAATATATCTTGGCGTTCTTCCTTGGTAGGCAGATCAACAAAGAAGAGTTCGTCGAATCGGCCTTTCCTCAAGAATTCTCCCGGCAACCGCTCGATTCGGTTGGCTGTTGCCATTACGAAGACTGGGGAAGTCTTTTCTTGCATCCAAGTGAGGAATGAACCGAAAATCCGGCTGGAGGTACCTCCGTCTGAGTCGGCCGAACCAGTGCCTCCTGCAAAGGCTTTGTCTAGTTCGTCGATGAAGAGGAGGGCTGGAGAGATGGATTCTGCAGTTTTGAGGGCATTGCGGAGGTTTGCTTCCGATCGACCCACCATCGAGCCGTCGTAGACTCTACCCATATCTAGCCTCAGCAGGGGAAGTCCCCAGAGGCGGGAGGTCGTCTTAGCAATCAGCGATTTTCCGCATCCCGGTACGCCGAGAATTAACATCCCTTTTGGTTGGGGCAGACCGTATTCTCTCGCCCTTTCTGTAAAGGCGTTGGAACGCTGTCTCAGCCACCGCTTCAGCTCTTCTAAACCGCCGACTGCATCCAGGGTTTCGTCTTCTTCAATGAACTCTAGAATGCCGTTGCGCCGAATTAATTGCTTTTTCTCCGAAAGAACTATGTCTACTTCTTCTTCTGTGAGGCGCCCAGTCGAAACTTGGGCTTTACGATAAACTTTTTCAGCTTCGTCCTTGGTCAATCCCAAGGCTGCTTTTAAAAGTTTTTCTCGCGCTTCTGTGGTAATGCGTCGCGATTTCGTTTGCTCCAACTGACCAGACAATACTTGGTTTAGTTCCTTCATGTCTGGCAACGCGAAGTCTAATACCACTACTTCCTTTTCTAGCTCGATCGGAATTTGCTGCAAAGGAGACATCAGTATAATTGTCTTTTGCGTTCCTTTGAAGTTGGCGATCGCATCGCGCAACCACCTCGTTACCGGAGGAGAATCTATAAAAGGATGCAAATCTTTGAAAATGTAGATGCTAGCGTTACTGTTGGGTTCTCGCTGCCTGATCACCCATTCAATTGCTGCCTCTGGCGAGACGGTGTTGTGTTGGGTGGTGGTGCGGGGTTGACCATACTCCACAATGCCGTGAGTTACAGTCCAGATAAATACTCGTCGCTGTGGTTTTGCTTGAGCTATTGTCGAAATTGCTTGCTCACACCGCTCTTCCTCGGATGTCACGAGGTAGATCAGAGGATATTGAGCTTGGATTAGAATACTGATCTCTTCTTGCATAGTCCTCGACCCACTAGAGACGGTGCTATCTTTGCTGAATCTCAATGCTGCCCTTCGCCCTCTTACTGAAAATTGCAGTTTTAGCTTTTTGGGGAAGCAAGGCATTCTTAGCAGGGAACCAATTCTTCCTCTCCCGGTTTGGCCGTGCTCGCGCCGACGCCCGACACCTGCTTTACTGGAAGATCCTGTTCAGCCAATACGCTCGGCTGACTTGTTACGGATGCCAGTTCTCCATCTCGCATTACTACTGAACCCGTGCATTCTGGACAGTTGTATACCCGATGGGTTTGTCCGTAGGAGGCTTCTACTTCGTCAACCAGTTCGGGATTTCCTAGGTAGAAGACAATTGCCCTTTCTGCAATTGATGACATCGGTTCAGTTTCGACTGCGGCTCGGATTTTGAGCTGGCGATGCAGTTCTGGTGGAAGATACAATGTAACTTTTTGCTTTTCTTGCATATGACAGTGAATTGACTTACCCGGGTATGTATATCAGATTAGCCGCTTAATTCTTTGCTGTCAAGCCTCTATGCTGCTTTAGCGTCATCTTGTAATATTTCGTTACATTTAAGGTGACTCTGGGGCAGTTAACAACGAAAAAATTAGGGGTGTAGCTGATGAGGCCGAGGTGCAGCGGCAGGTATGGATAGCGTCAAGCACGATCGACCACCTATAAATATGAACAATAGATATATAGGAGTAGGGCCAACAAATCCTTTGAGCCGCCATCTGGGGTAAGGTGCGCCATCAGCACCCAGCCCGCTCATGAGGTTACTAACTTTGGGCGTTTTTATTTTGAAACCAAACTCCCCCAAACAGTTTTTATAGCTTTAAGTGTGAAAAATCCGAACGTGAAATAACCGTTTTCGGCTTTTGATCGGGCTCAGATTTAACACACCTGGACAGCGCTAGCGCTCAGCACCCTACCGTTAAACTTTTTGGATGACCTTGTGTAAGGTATTACGCACTTACTTTTTTTGCCCAAATGCTCGCTACAAGGACTCTAGGCTGCAAAATCTTAAATTTAGATGGGTGTCAGCTTATCTTTAATAGGGCAGTGCTGCGTAATATATACTTGGATGCGGACCTGCTAACCTGAAATTTTTAATTTTAGATATCAAAGAACTGACTGATGGATTTAGACCAACAGATTCAAGCATTGATCGAAAAAGCTCCGCCCGACGGTTCGACGCCACAAATCTTAAAGGCGATCGCCCCGGCACTGGTGTTAATTGCCCAACAGCTACAGCACCTCGAATACTCGATCCTGCAAGCGGTAGACCAAAGTTGGGCGATCGTGGTTTTGAGCAATCTCAAGCAACCGGGACGGGAGAAGAGGGTGATTTATGCTTGGAGCAGTATTAAAGATGCGTCGCAGGCTGCGGCTGCTGGGGGCGATCGCCTCAGACCGGTACTTTTGCCTGTTACTCACATTTTATTTCAGATGATAGCTCTGGAAGGTCTTGACAGCATTGTTTTTTTTGAAAGTCCCGGAAACCAGGAAGTCGGGACGGAAATCCCTCGCGAGCAAGTACAGAGTTTAATTAACGTTTACTTGCAACAGTATCGATCGGCTCCACCGCCGGATATTGCCTAAACAACTCAATTTTCTATTTATTGGTAACAGGGCATTAGGCATTGGGAATTCCCCATTACCAATAAAGTGTAACTTTTTAACCTCTAATAAAGTCTGCTCAAAACGTATTCAGCCAAATCAATCAAAGCTTGACGGGACTCTGAATGGGGCAGCGCAGCTAAATATTCGACGGCTTTCTGTGCGTGATTTGTGGCTAGTTCTCGCGATCGCTCTATGCCTCTAGAATCTTCTACCAGTGCCAGGGCCTGCTCTAGATCTCCTTCTTGGGCAAATTCGCGTTCTATGAGAACTTCCAAGTAAGGTTTTTCTTCTAGGGCGAATAGTGCGGGTGCTGTCAGATTACCGCTTCTGAGATCCGAGCCGGCCGGTTTCCCCAAAGTTTCCGTTGAAGCGGTGAAATCTAATATATCATCTACTATTTGGAATGCCAAACCAATGTTCCGACCGTAGTTGTACAAATCGTCTGTTATTTCCGCTGAAACCTCGCTCAAACAGCCCGCTGCTTTTGAACTGTTGGCAATTAAAGACGCTGTTTTGTAATAACTTTTTTCGAGGTACGCTTCGATCGACAAGCTGGTGTCAAATCCATTGAGTCCCTGTTGAATTTCCCCCTCAGCTAAATCCATAATCACTTCTGAAAGCAGTTTGACTACTGGCAGGTTGTCGAGATTTGCCAAATGCCAGGAAGATTGAGCAAACAGAAAGTCTCCTGCCAATACTGCCACTCGGTTGTTAAACCGACTGTGAACCGTCGGCACTCCCCGCCGCAGATCCGACTCGTCCACCACGTCGTCGTGCACGAGACTAGCTGTGTGGATCATTTCCGTGATTTCAGCGAGGCGGCGGTGTTTTTCCGTGATTTCCCGATCGGGCATAGTCGCCTTGGCCATCAACAGAACGATCGCGGGTCTCACTCGTTTTCCCTTTGTGCCGAATAAGTATTCTGCAGCCGCGTACAAGATGGGATGACGGGCACCCACTAACTGTTTTAAGTTTTCTGTCAACAGTCGCAGGTCTTCTTCAACCGAGGAAAATAGGAGAGTGCTAGAGATCATGGATACGCCGACTCAAGCCGTAAAGTAACAAAATTTTACATATCATATCTTTATTTTAAGGTAATTCTCTGCAATAGAAAAGAAAAATCTAGGCGATCGGCAGTTATTTGTCATCTGGCACCCGATGGGAGTCACCCGCCTGCCAGAGGTGAGTAGCCTGCTGCCAGAGGGGTTGCCCCTATTGTATCGAATTGTTAAGGACACTGCCAAAAAATCTCTAAATCCCAGAAACCCTGTGTTATTATGGGTATTAAGGATTTAAACAATTCTATACATTAAGTACAGCTAGACTGGCAGGTAGCTTTTAGGTGCCTGTAAAAGTTTCGTAGAGCCAGCCTTGTTAGTCGATCGCAGCCAAAATTTCTGGTACAGATTTTTAGTTCCTCGCGGCTAAAAGTTATCAGAAGTTAAGAGTAGCGCATCTTATGTGCACGGTAGCTCAAAGCAGCTCAAGTGGATGGCTTTAGGCTGTTTAAGCATCTGTAAAGCAGTAAATCATTATTGATGACCGGGAACGTCTAAAGGTTCCCGCAGGCTTGATATGGAAAAACAGCCTTCAGAACCAAGGCATGGTCTTGCGTGCTGACTTAATGTAGTAGGTCTTGAACTTGTCCTGCTCCTCATCGTCCTTGACTTTTGGTTCTAATTATGATTTATCGCGATATTCCTCTAATTATTCCCATTCTGGCCGCCGGCTATGTAATGACTATTTATGTACTGCTGATGTTGGCCGAACGCAGCGCTAAAATAACTCGATTGGGTGAGTAGTGTACTGCTGGGCAGCCGAAGTCGGCAGTAGCGTCCTCGCTTCACCCTTGAGAATTCGGAATACTCCATAATAACCCTGCTTTGAATGCTTGCGCGCAAAGGCAGGGTTATTATTTACAATTACGGGCACCGTGATTTTCTGGGCTGCTACTTACTGCAACACGTAGCTACAGTTATCGAGGTTCAATGCCCACAGTCTCTGAGGCAAGATATTATATTTAGTAGCAGCTTGTATAGCTCACAGCAAGTTTCATGTCAGGGAAACCCGGCTAGTGTTCAGAGAAAGCTATTAAAGTGCTCTCAAAAATACTGAGTTTGAAGTTGTCGGTTATTGTGCCAAACATCGCAATATTCCTATTTTGTATGGCAAGAAATTACAGAAATAAAACGCGAAATTGCTGAATATAGTAACCTGCTTGCTCAACAGAAGCAATCCATAAAGTTGCACTGCAATCACATATTTCATCAAAGGCTGCTTAAATGACTGATTCAAGCAGATATTCTCTGCCATTTATCCACATATTCCCAACTAAATTTGCTAGAGAGCCACAAAAGTAATTTTTAATTAAAAAATTCTTGATATAAATGTATGATAGTAGCAAAGTGATTTTCCAAATTACTGACCAATTAAAACTATACTAACTTTTAATTAAAATAACTAAAATACTTAGTAGAACTTGTCAGAAATTATCAAGTTCAACTGCCCAAATTGTTGTCTAGTGCAGATGAAGTAAAACAAGTTTCGATAAATCTGAGGCACAATGCTTTACAAGCTATAGAGAATTGCCGAGTTTTTAAATTAGAGGTGAGAGCAGAAAATCCAAGCCTGTTCGTCAGTGGCAACTGAATTACCCGGTAATTTTGCCACGAATATTTGAGCCGTTCTTTACCACAATACCCGCCGACTAAGGCAGCGGGGGGGAAAAGGAGATTGTTAAAAAAAGTGTGAAAAAACATTTGGGTAAAATAGAAGTAACATCAGTTATCGGCCAAAGGACGTGTATGCTATAAATTCCGATCGCCGTTTAGCGAACTAGCACTAAAAATCATACCAATGCGCTAGTAAAAATGCAACTCTAGACCGATGTCAAGTCTCGATTGCGGTGAGCGTGCTGTGACTGTAAAATCGGAAATCTAAAATTGTATTAAGTGCCGGTTCCGCCTGCATCTATCCTCCTTAATTTGCCCATGTCAACAACAGTTTCTGATACCCAAAGCTTTCTAAAACAGGCGATCGACCCCAAACCGCCGGTGCTGCCTCCAGACACACCCTTGAAAGTCGCAGTTGCTGCTATGACTCAGGCGAGTGCCAGTTGCATTTTAATCGCGTTTGAGCAGCAATTGCTCGGAATTTTTACAGAGGGCGATGTTGTGAAAATAACTGCTAGCGAAATACCGCTAGCAGGGGTGGCAATTTCTGAGGTAATGACTGAAAACCCCATCGCCATTTCCCTCGATAAAGCGGGGAATATCTTCAAGGTATTGAGCATATTGCGATCGAAAAGAATCCGTCATTTACCCCTCCTAGACAAAGGTGGCAACTTGCTAGGCGCTATCACCTGCGAAAGCATCCGTGAAATCCTCAAGCCGGCAGACTTGCTGAAAATGTGGCGCGCTGAAGAAATTATGACTACACAATTAATAGTTACCTCAAGCAGCGCCTCAGTTTTAGAAGTCGCAAAACAGATGAGAACCCAGCGGAAAAGCTGCATCGTCATTTGCAGTGACAGCGACAACAAAAATCAGAAACCTGTGGGCATAATTACAGAACGCGACATTGTTAAATTCCAAGCTTCTGGACTAGATTTTGCAGGCACTCCCGTCACCGCCGCGATGAGTTTTCCGCTAATACAGTTGCAGGTAAAAGCCACCTTGTGGCAGGCTCACCAGTTAATGCAGCAGCACCGCATCCGGCGCTTGGTGGTGGTGGATGAGGAAGGATATTTAGCCGGAATTGTGACTGAAATTAGCCTGCTGCAGGCCTTAGATCCGGTAGAAATGCACGCAAATGTCGAGCTTTTGCAGGAAACAGTTGCAGACCAAACTCAGGAGTTGAACAAAATGAACGAAGAATTGCAAAAAGAAGCGTTGCGGAGAACAGAAGTAGAGGAAAAGTTGCGAATTTTAAATAATAGTTTGGAAGAACAAATCAAACAACGAACTTTAGAATTAATTAATGCCAACAGTCAGTTAAAAAAGGAAATACAAGACCGCACCACCGCTGAAGCTGAAGTTCGTCGCCTCAACACCGAACTCGAACAGCGAGTTCTAGACCGCACGGTTCAACTAGCAGCCAGTAACGAAGAATTGCAGCAACAAATTAGCGGTAGAAAATTGCTCGAAGAAAAATTACACTTTTCAGAAAAGAAAGTCCGCGCCGTTTTTGAAGCCATGACTGACATCGTTTTCGTGCTAGACAGTCAGCGGAACATAGAAGTTTTGCCAACGAATGTGGCAGCGGCTTCTGAGCCTGATTGTGATATAGTCAGCTTGACCATAGAACATTTTTT
This sequence comes from Microcoleus sp. Pol12B4, assembly GCF_036701385.1. NCBI lineage: Bacteria > Bacillati > Cyanobacteriota > Cyanophyceae > Oscillatoriales > Microcoleaceae > Microcoleus > Microcoleus sp. Pol12B4. The sequence continues at coordinate 18,178 of NZ_JAUBQR010000025.1, forward strand.
TGACGACGACAACCCGGATGATTGGTGGGTGTTAGTTCAGCAAGTGTTAGAAACACAACAAACTCTTAATTTTGACTATAGCTTAACAGTTTGTGATCGCGAAATTTGGTTTTCTGCCTGCATTTCTCTCTTCTCAAAAGATGCAGTCATTTGGGTTGCCCGCAACATCAACGCCCGCAAAATAGCCGAGTCAGCGCTGTGCCAAAAAAATGCAGAGTTATCTCATACCTTAGAAGAACTGAAGCGGACTCAGAAAGAACTAATTCAATCAGAAAAAATGGCAGCCCTCGGACAGTTAATTGCCGGAGTTGCTCATGAAATCAATTCTCCTTTAGGGGCGATTCGCTCTTCTGTGCAGAACATCGCCGACTTCTGGACGGAACAATTGCAGCAGTTGCCGATATTTTTTCAACAGCTATCCCCGGAACGGCGACAGGATTTCTTTGCTTTGCTACACAAGTCCAGCCAAGAAACAGATACATTATCTAGTAAAGAAAAACGTCAGTTAAAAAAACTTTTGCAGCGGCAATTAGAATCAGAAAAAATTGACGACGCCGCCAGTCTTGCCTGTACTTTATTAGATATCGGCATAGGCAATAATGTAGAACCTTTTTTACCTTTGTTAAAAGACAGCCAAAGTCGAAACATTGTACAAACGGCCTACCAATTTGCTACGGTACAAAAAAGCACTAAAAATATTGCTACTGCCACAGATCGGGCAGCCAAAATAGTTTTTGCTTTGAAAAGCTACTCTCGTTACGACCAGTCTGGTTCCAAAGTAATCGCTAATATTACCGACGGTATTGATACTGTTTTAACGCTTTACCACTACCAAATCAAACACGGTGTGGAAGTAGTCAGAAACTATGGTACTAATTTGCCCTCTGTGCTATGCTATCCTGATGAACTCAATCAAGTTTGGACAAATTTGATTCACAATGCTTTACAAGCGATGGGCAACAAAGGAGTGTTAAAAATTGATGTCAAACACCAAGCAAACATAATATCAGTCAGTATTACCGACAGTGGTCCAGGGATTCCCCCAGAGATTATGCCGAGAATTTTTGAGCCGTTTTTCACAACTAAACCTCCAGGGGAAGGCAGTGGTTTGGGATTAGATATAGTTCAAAAAATTCTGGAAAAACACCAAGGTGAACTGCAAGTAGAAAGCGTGCCTGGTCAAACAAAATTTACTATATTCTTGCCTATCGAAATTCCTTGAGAGCAATTAAAAAAAGAGGTAAATACCCAAGTTTTAAAATTTAATAGAAGTAAAGCTTTATGCCTAAACCAGTAATTTTGTGCGTTGATGATGAAGTTGTGGTCTTAAATAGTTTAAAAATTCAACTTAAAAAAGAATTTGGGGATGCTTACCTCTATGAAGTAGCAGAAAATGCAGATGAAGCTCTGGAAATTATGGAGGAAATTCAAAAAGAAGATGAAAGTGATATTTTGGTCATAGTATCTGACTGGTTAATGCCAGGGATTAAAGGAGATGATTTTTTGATTATGGTTCACCAAAAATATCCTAAAATTGTGAAAGTCATGCTGACAGGACAAGCAGACGAAGTAGCAATAGCACGGGTGAAAGAGCAAGCAAACTTGCACCGTTGTTTGTACAAGCCATGGGAGCGCAAAGAATTAGTAGAAACTATAAAATCTGGTTTGACAAAAATATGAATAATAAACCTGTGATTATTTGCGTGGATGACGAACCGATAATTCTTCAAAGTTTGAAAATTGAGTTAAAAAAAACCCTGGGGGAAGAACATTTATTAGAAACCGCTGAAGGCGGCGAAGATGCTTTAGAGTTAATCGAGGAATTACTGGCAGAGGGCTGCGAAATTGTAGCAGTGATTTCCGACTATCTGATGCCGAATATTAAAGGGGACGAATTGCTGAAGCAGATTCACAGAATTTTGCCAAAAACTATCAAAATCATGCTGACGGGGCAAGCAGACCTAGAAGCAGTGGCGAATACTATTAAATATGCTAAATTGTACCGATACATATCGAAACCTTGGCAGTCGGAAGATTTGAAGTTGACGGTAAAAGAAGCGATTAACAGCTATTTTAGGGAGAAGCAATTAGCGGAACAAAATTCTCAACTCCAAAAGCTGAATCAAGAACTGGAAACTTTAGTCGAGGAGCGGACTGCACAACTGCGCTTGTCTGAGGAAAAGTTTGCTAAAGCTTTTCGTTCTTCTCCCAACCCGATTGCTATTACCAGACTTAATGACGGTCGTTATTTAGAAATTAATGAGGCTTTTTGCCAGATAATCGGTTATTCCGCCGCAGAAATCCTCGATCGCACGGCGCTTGATTTGAATCTTTGGGAAAATATACAAGCCCACGCCGAGTTGTTTAAAATGTTAGCTGAAAAACAAATTATTCTCAATTACGAATTTGATTTTCGCACTAAAACAGGGGAACTCAGAACCGGACTGCTGTCAGCAGAAATCATTGACATTCATGGCGAAACCTGCGTGATTTCTGTGATTCAAGATATTAGCGATCGCAAATTAGCCGAAGAAAAACTCCGAGCTGTAGCGGCTTCTTTAGCAGCAGCTCAAAGAATCGCCCGTGTCGGTAATTGGGAATGCGATTTCTCTGCCAACACAACTACTTGGTCGGAAGAGTTATCTCGGATTTTTGGGCTCGATCCAACCCAATCTGCGCCAACACTAGCTGAGTTTTCGCAATACGTACATCCGGACGATCGACAAAAGTGGCAAACAACGATCGACACTGCTATTGCTAGCGGGCAATCTTATAGTTTGGAATATCGAATTCTGCGCCCGGAACCAAAAATTCCGGCTGATAATTCCCCGTCACAAATAAGTGAAGCCGGCTTCATCCGCTACATCGAAGCCAGAGGAGAAGTAGTTGTCAACCAACAAGGGCAAGTGACAAAAGTATTCACAACTTTGATGGACATTACCCCACGAAAGCTAGCAGAAATAGCTCTAGCAGAGAGCGAAGAAAAATACCGTCATTTAGTTGAAACTTCACAAGACATTATTTGGTCTTGCAATGCTCAAGGACACATTACTTTTGTGAACCAAGCAGTTAAACAAATATACGGTTACGAGCCGGAAGAAATGCTCGGCTGTTCTTTTAGCGATTTCTTGGCTCCTGGAGAAATAGACTGGAAATGGGAACTTCAGCAGCGCTTGCTGACGGGAAAAACTGTGTTTCAGTACGAAAATATAGTATTAGGAAAAGACGGCCGAAAGATTGATGTAAATACCAAGGCGATCGCGCGCATGGACGCTGAAGGAAACATCATCGGCACAACAGGCACTGCTAGCGATATTACCGAACGGAAACAAGCTGAAATAGTTCTACGAAAAGCTAAAGAAGAAGCCGACAGAGCGAACAGAGCAAAAAGCGAATTTCTATCGAATATGAGCCACGAATTGCGAACTCCCCTCAACGCCATTCTCGGTTTCAGCCAACTGCTAGCCCGCGACCCAGACCTCGGTGCCGATCAACAGCAATACTTAAGAATTATTACCCAGAGCGGAGAACATTTGCTAGTTCTGATCAACAATATTCTGCAAATGTCAAAAATTGAAGTCGGCCTGGTCACACTTAATAATAGCACTTTCGACTTGCACAAAATGATAAAAAGTACTGAACATATGCTGAAGCTGCAAGCCGAAAAAAAAGGGTTGCAGTTAATTTTTGATTGCCCACCACATCTACCTCAGTATATAGAAACTGACGAAAGCAAATTGCGACAAGTATTGATAAATGTTGTCGGAAATGCTATTAAATTTACTGCGGAAGGTGGTGTTAATTTGAGAGTAAAATGTGAACTGCTAAAAAACAAAAGCTCCCCAGAAAATTTGCTAAGTGAGAGGTGCTCATTACTATTTGAAGTGGAAGACACAGGTTCAGGAATTTCTGCGGAAGAAATGGAGAATTTGTTTAAACCTTTCGCGCAAACAGAAAGCGGGAAAAAAGCTCAAGAAGGAACCGGTTTAGGCTTGCCAATTAGCAAGCAGTTCGTTCAGTTAATGGGAGGGAAGATGACGGTAACAAGCACCCTCGGTCGCGGCAGCATTTTTAGATTTGATGTTAAAGTCTTGCTCCCTAATGCAGTGGAAATTCAGGTGGCTCAAACAGCTCGCCGAGTGGTTGGTCTCGAACCCGGACAGCGAGAATACCGGATTTTAGCTGTTGACGATCGCCTGGAAAGCCGCTTGCTGTTGGTCAGAATGCTGACATCGCTCGGCTTTGCGGTGCAGGAAGCTGAAAATGGCGTTCAAGCTGTGGAAATGTGGTCAAGTTGGGAACCTCATTTGATTTGGATGGATATGCGGATGCCGGTGATGGACGGTTACGAAGCTACTAAACAGATTAAAGCGCATTTGAAAGGTCAAGCAACGGTGATTATTGCTCTTACTGCAAGTGCTTTTGATGAGGAGCGATCGCTGATTTTGTCTGCTGGCTGCGATGATTTTGTAGCGAAGCCTTTTCGAGAGCAAGTGATTCTGGAAAAGATGGCTAAGTATCTGGGAGTCCGCTATGTTTACGATCGAGAAGCTTCGCTCAGTTCTGATGCTGCGGTGTCCGCCGAGGTTTCGACGGCAACTGAAACGGCTGATTTGGCTTTGACACTCAATTCTTCATTTTTGGAAGATATGCCTGCTGAATGGATTGATGAATTGTATTCTGCGGCGGATGCGGTTGATAACGAGGAGATTTTTCGGCTGTTGTTGTCGATTCCTCCTATTAATGCTAGTTTCCGCAGGGCGATCGCCGATTTGGCGAATAACTTCCGATGCGATCGGATTATCGATTTGATTGAGGAGTTTAGAAATTGTTGAAGGATGAAAGAAGAAGAGATACGGGCAGGTTCAGGATTATTGATCGTGTATGTCGATCACCTATTTGTAAACTCGCCTGCGGGCATTCGGCTAATTTACTTGTAGCCAAGCTCCACACCCTGGTAATCATCAGTCATTCTCAATTCTTTAATCTCAAATCTCACATCCTAAATCTTCACTTGGATAAGTTCTGTAAATAGAAAAGGATTTCATTGAGGAGGGAGTGCTATAATTAACATTTAACCACTTTTCATAATTTCAACATTAAATTAACAAAAAATAGCGATCGATGACCAAAAATCAAATAGAAGAAAATAAAGGCAACATATTAATTGTTGACGATACTCCAGAAAATTTGCAAGTTTTATCAGCAACGCTGTCCGATCGGGGCTACAAAGTCCGCGGCGTAATTAACGGCAAAATGGCAATCAGAGCCGCGCGCTCTGGTTCTCCCGATTTGATTTTGCTCGACATCAAAATGCCGGAAATGGACGGCTACGAAGTCTGCATACAGCTCAAGGAAGATCCGAATACCTCAGAAATTCCCGTTATTTTTATCAGTGCTTTAGATGAAGTATTGGACAAAGTAACCGCATTTAAAGTTGGAGGAGTAGATTATGTCACAAAACCGTTTCATGTAGCAGAAGTTTTAGCACGAATCGAACACCAACTGACTATCCAGAGACTGAAAAAAGAATTGCTCGATCGCAATAAAGAACTGCAAAAAGAAATAATAGAACGCAAAAAAGCCGAAGAAGCAGCGGCCGCTGCATCGCTCGCAAAAAGTCAATTTGTTGCCAACATGAGCCACGAATTGCGGACGCCCCTGAACGCCATCCTGGGTTTTACCCAAGTCATGAGTCGCGACTCTTTGCTCAGCCACGAAAATCTCGAAAACCTCCGAATTATTAACCGCAGTGGTCAACATTTGCTGGAACTAATTAACGATGTTTTAGACTTGTCGAAAATAGAAGCAGGGATAATTGGCTTAGATGAACGCAGCTTTGACCTTTATCAACTCCTCGACACTCTCGAAGAAATGTTTCAAATCAAAGCTGAAACAAAAAAAATGCAACTGAGATTTTCCGTCCAGGCAAATGTTCCCCAATATATAAAAACTGACGAAAACAAGCTGCGCGTCTGCTTAATTAACCTGCTAGGAAATGCCATGAAATTTACTCACGACGGGGGCCGTATTTGGCTGCGCGTGAGCGTGGAAAGCAACCAGCCGCAGCAGCAGAAAAAATCGGAAAGTCATCCTAACTCTACCTCAGTCGAACCATTGTTAATTTTGTTTGAAGTTGAAGATACGGGAGTTGGCATAGCAACAGCAGAAATTGATACTTTATTTGATGCTTTCGTGCAAACACAAGCGGGGAGAAAAGCGGCTGATGGTACGGGGTTGGGTTTGACAATTACTAAAAAATACGTGCAGATAATGGGTGGGGATATTTGGGTAAAAAGTGTTTTAGGTGAGGGAACCAGTTTTAAATTTAATATCCGAGTATTTGCCACTATTTCGTCTGAAATAACAGTGGCGACATTGCAGCGCGTGATCGGGCTAGAAGCAGATCAACCGATTTATCGGATTTTAGCAGTTGACGACAATCAAGAAAATCGGCTGCTGCTGGTTAAAATGTTGCAACCAATTGGTTTTGAAGTCCGAGAAGCGGAAAATGGCTACCAAGCGGTTGAACTTTGGGAAAGTTGGCAACCTCATTTAATTTGGCTGGATACGCGAATGCCGGTAATGGACGGTTTTGAAGCTGTCCGACAAATTAGAGCTAAAGAGAAACAAACTCAGTGGCGAACTGTAATTATTGCTCTGACTGCTAGCACTTTTGAGGAAAAAAAAGGCGAAATTATCGCTGCAGGTTGCGACGATTTTGTGCGAAAACCTTTTCAAGAACAAATCCTCTTTGATAAGATGGCTTGCTACTTGGAAGTGCGCTATCTTTATCAAGAGTTGCCCCGGCTCCCAGTCGGGGCTTTACAGCGTTATTGTGTGAACGAAAAACCCGATTCATTTTTCGGAGAGCTACTGGCTCAGATGCCTCAAAGCTGGGTGCAGGAACTCTATGAAGCAGCTAATGATGTTAATGAAGAGCTGGCGATTCAACTTGTCGATCGCATCTGGGAAAGTCATCCAACTTTAGCTGAGGCTTTAAAAGATTTGCTTGCCGATTACCGACTCGACAAGATAATGGATTTAACTCAATCGAGTTTAAAATAAATGGATAATAGCGAAATTAAAGTATTGGTGGTTGATGACCAACCAAGCAATCTGCGGTTTTTATCCAAACTGCTAACATCCCAGGGGTATCAAGTTTACCGAGCTATTTGCGGTCCACTGGCGTTGAATGTTGCGATCAGCCATTGCCCGGATTTAATTTTACTCGACATTAGAATGCCGGAAATGAACGGTTATGAAGTTTGTCGGAGACTGAAAGCGACACCGGAAACCGAAGAAATTCCGGTAATATTTTTAAGCGTATTAGATGAAATGAACGATAAATTACAAGCTTTTCGAGTAGGAGGCGCTGACTATATTACTAAACCATTTCAAGTAGAAGAAGTTTTAGCACGCATCGACAAGCAAGTCCGCTTGCAAAAACTGCAACAGCAATTAAAAGAACAAAATTATCAACTGCAACAGTCACAGTCGCTGCTTTCTAGCATATTAAATAGTTCATTAGACTGTGTGGTGGCTTATTCTGCTGTCCGCAACAGTGAGGGAAATATTGTTGATTTCCAGTGGCTCTTGATCAACCCTGCCGCTGAAAAATTTTATGGTCTGCTATTAAATGACATAGTTGGCAAAAATTTGTTAGCGAAAGTTTCCCAATTTAGCAATAACGGGTTATTTGATTTGTATGTTTCTGTAGTAGAAACAGGAGAAACTGTAGACCAAGAATTTTATTACGAACAGGAGCGAGATACTATTGTTTGGCTGCACATTGTGGCTGTGAAATTAAACGATGGTCTGGCAGTAACATTTCGTAACATTACCGATCGCAAACGAGCAGAAATTGCCCTACGAGACAGCGAAGAACGCTTCCGCGCCATATTCGAGCAAGCTGCGGTCGGCATAGCTAAAACCGCGCTTTGTGGTAAATTTATGCGGGTAAATCCCGGCTTTTGTCAAATTGTCCGCTATGCACAATCTGAATTGTTACAGCAAAATTGGGAGGCAATTACTCACCCAGATGATAGAGAAGCGGACAGAGAATACCTGCGCTCGCTGTTATCCGGGAAGATTCAAACTTTTTCTGTGGAAAAGCGTTTGCTATGCAAAGATGAGGCAGTGCGCTGGACAAATGTTACTGTGTCGGCAATGCGCGATGTCAAGGGGACGCTGCAGTATTTGATTTGTGCGATCGAGGATATTTCCGAACGCAAGCTGGTACAAGAACTGCTGCAAGCGAGTTTAGACACTCAAACCCGCTACGCTCAAGAATTAACTCGTTCTAATGCCGAACTAGAACAGTTTGCTTACGTGGCTTCTCACGATTTGCAAGCGCCTTTGAGCACGATTGCCGGCTACGCTCAACTATTAGAAAAACGCTTTCCCAATCAACTTGATGCCCAAGGGCATAAATTTATCCGCAATATTGTTCATTCTTGCGAGCGGATGCAGGCGCTGATTGATGATTTGCTGGAGTATTCGCGGGTCGGTCGCAGTCAGAAACCTTTTGAGATGATAGATTGCAATCAGGTTTTTGAGGATGCTTGTGCTAATTTGCATTTGGCTATCCGCGAGAATCAAGCTTCAGTTACTAAGGGGAATCTGCCAAGGGTAAAAGGTGACTGTTTTCAACTGCTGCAACTATTTCAAAATTTAATTGGTAACGCTATTAAGTACCGCAGCAGTGAGGCGCCGATGGTGCAGGTGCACGCTTCGCATCAGGGGGATAGCTGGTTTTTTTCAGTGCAGGATAATGGTATTGGGATTGCCTCACAGTACCATCCGCGAATTTTTCAGATTTTTCAGCGCTTGCACACCCAAAAACAGTATTCGGGAACTGGTATCGGTTTAGCGATTTGTCAAAGAATTGTCGATCGGCATGGTGGCAGCCTGTGGGTAGAATCAGAACCAAATCGAGGCTCGACTTTTTATTTTTCTATTCCTATACCAAAGTGAAGTCAACAGCTCGCCTGAAGCAGCAACTCGTCCTTTACTTAAGCTTTAATCATCTTTATGTTTTCTTTACAAAAATGCTTATAAAGTATAGCATATTCACTGATGACAGCGAGCTAAAAATGTATCAATATAAATCTATTGGCTTTATCCTTATACAACTTATAAATCAGCGGTGCGCGCAAGACTTGTTAATTTTTTTCAACAGTATCCAGAGCATCTTGCTTTGGGATGCAATACTTTCCCTAGTAGTTCGCGGAGAAGGATTTGTAATATGTTTGCAGTTTGCCGGTTCTCGGACAGACTGGAAAGTGAAACAAGCATAATTCGCAAACCTTTGCAAATAGAAAAAAACGGGAAATGGCTGCAACACACTTTTAGTGTTCTCAGCCTGATTTACCGGATGATGGAAAGAGATCCTGTGCAGGTACTCAGACACGGCTCCAAATCACGCAACCTCACAAAGGACGTTCGTAGTGAGGCAAAGCGGTGAATTATAAAAAGAAAAAATTTACTCTTTTAATAGCAAACGATGACGAGGATACGCGCTTTTTGATGGAAGAAGCACTGCGAGAAATTCGATTAGCAATTACGAGCGAATTTGTGGAAAATGGAGAACAGGTACTAGACTATTTATACCGCCGCGATCAATATTTGGCTAGCAGCAATTGGCATCAGGCAGACTTGATACTTTTGGATTTGAATATGCCGAGGCTGGACGGGCGCGAAACACTAACTTTGATCAGAGCTGACCCCCATTTGCAACAAATTCCGGTTGTAATGCTCACAACTTCCCACCGCCGAGGAGATATCTTGCTTTGCTACCGCTTAGGAGCCAATTCTTTCATATCCAAACCAGTCACTTTTGAAGGATTGCTTGAAGTAATGAAGGCTTTATGTGAGTATTGGTTTGAAATCGTTTCACTGCCGCCGGATATGTAAACTTTAATGGAGGGCTAAATCCATAGTTTGAGTGTATAGTGAATTTGATAAGCCGAAATATTTGCCGATCGCAAGTATCGCTCTCAAAAAAAAGTTGCCTTCGACCCGCTCCGAACGCTATAGTTGTGTTAAAATGTAACCAATGTCTGAAAATTTTGTTGGTTGAGGATGACCTCGGAGCTCCGACAATGATCGAAGACCTTCTAGGGTCATTCAGCGAGTCTCTATTTCTTCTCCAAACAGTTAAGTCTCTGGAGATAGGAGTTGGGCGTCTGGAGGTAGACAAGTTTGACGCCGTACTATTAGATTTGTCAGTGTCAGACAGCTTGAGGGGAAGCGAGGCGATCGCAGTTTTGAAAGGGCGATGGCCCACATTGCCAATTGTGGTGCTGACAGATATCAATGATGAAAATATAGCCCGGTCGGTATTGCGCTGGGGCGCTCAAGATTGTTTGGTAAAGGGAAGATTTCATAGAACTCTGCTGGTGCGGGCAATCCATTACGCGATCGAACGCCAGCAAATCGAAGAACAATTGCGACAGCAGGCTCTTCGACAGCGGCTGTTGGGCAAAATGATCGAACATATTCGATCGTCAATAGATCCGGCAAGCATTCTCCAATGTACGGTTGCAGAAGTGCGCCAATTCCTCCAAACAGATCGCGTTTTAATTTATCGCTGTCAGGATTGGGTGTCTCAATTTGATGGGGAAGAGCAAAAAGGTGCGATCGTCGCCGGTGACGGTTTGCCAGAAGGTTATATTGAAAACCAAAATATTAGTGCTGCTTTGGCGGTGTCATGCTTTGTTTTAGTCGAATCCCAGTCGGTACAAGCCATAGCAGATGTCAGCACTGCCCCCTTGGCTGGCAGTTGCAAAGAATTGCTGGCAGATTGTGAAATTGCAGCAGTTATCAGCGTGCCAATTTGGCAATCAGGCGACTGGGAAACGGCAAAAGAAACACAAGAAGCCACTGTTTGGGAAGTCGAGAAAAATCAAGATGCAGCGGAAAATTATATTTGGCATCAGGCGAGTGACAACCCGGAGGCGCAGGGTAAAAATTTGCCGGATACGATCGCACAAAAGGGCAATAGTTTGTGGGGAATGTTGACAGCATACAATTGCTGCGGTGTCAGGGAATGGCAGCAGTGGGAAATAGATTTTTTACAGCACTTGGCAAATCAAGTGGCGATCGCGATCGAACAATCTCAACTTTACCGCAAGCTAGCCATAGCTAATCAAAAATTGCAGCAACTGGCAACTACTGACGGACTGACTGGCATTGCCAATCGCCGCCAGTTCGATCGCGTTTTGAGCTTAGAGTGGCGGCGATTGGCAAGAGAGGAACTTCCGTTGTCTTTAATTATGTTGGACCTCGACTTTTTTAAACTTTACAACGAGTTTTATGGGCATCTGGGCGGGGACGATTGTTTGCGCCAAGTTGCCGGGGCGATCGCCAGATCCACCAACCGGGCTGGGGATTTGACTGCCCGCTACGGTGGCGAAGAGTTTGCCCTAGTGCTGCCCAACACTAGCGCCGAAGGGGCAAACGCTGTCGCCCGGAAAATTTGCGACGGCATCGCCAGCTTGAAACTGCCCCACGCGCGATCGTCGATCGGCCCCTACGTTACCCTCAGTTGCGGCATTGCGACAGCGATTCCTTCTGCCCAGGAATCTCCCCACACCCTAATTCGCAGCGCTGACAGCGCCCTTTATCAAGCCAAAACCGAAGGCAAAAATCGCATTTGTCACGCCAGCAGTAACTCGGAATCTTCCCCGATTTTTATGTAAAAGTTGCAGGTAATTGGTAATTAGTAAGATCGTGTTTTATTTTTCACTCACAACTCATATTGTTGACCTTAGTATCGTAATAATAATTTTCTGACTGTACTGCCAGCGGAATGCGATCGAGTGACCCGGATAAAGGATAATGCTCGCTGGCAGGGTATAATTCCGATGTTACGGTATTTGATATTACCCTTTTCCGCTTCCCAATTTCCAATCACCAATTGCTAATTTATTGCCCCAAATTAGAATTACTACCTGTTAAATTCGATCGCACTGGAATTTCAATCAAAAACTCCGCTCCCTCTCCCGGTGTTGAAATACAGCTCAATCTGCCGCCGTGGCGATCGACGATAATCGAGTGAGAAATCGACAATCCCAAACCCGTGCCCTTGCCCACAGGTTTAGTCGTAAAAAATGGGTCAAACAGCCTCGATCGCACTGACTCCGGTATCCCCCGCCCGTTATCCGCAATAGATACTGCTACGAAGCCGGCAGCAGCCTGATAACTGCGAATAACGATCGTGCTAGGATGTCGATCGCACTCCTCGATTGAACGCTGCTTGTCCCGTTCTTCCAAAGCATCGATCGCATTAATTAAAATATTCATAAATACCTGATTCAACTCGCCAGGAAAACATTCAATTTGTGGCAATAGTTGGTAATCTTTAACTATCTTAATTTCTCCCGGACTGCTGTGAGATTTTAACCGATTTTGCAAAATCATCAAAGTGCTATCAATTCCCTCGTGAATATTAACCGACTTCCCAGCAGACTCGTCTAATCGGGAAAAATTACGCAACGATTTCACAATCTCGACAATTCGCTCGGTTCCTACTTGCATCGAATTAAACAATCTCGGGAAATCCTCAGCAATATAATCCAAGTCTATTTCATTAATTTTATCCAAGACTTGGGCTGGAGGATTAGGACAGTAATCCTGGTAAACTTTAATCAATTCCAGCAAATCTAAAGTGTAATTGCGAGCCGGATTGATATTGCCGTGAATAAAGCTAACAGGGTTATTAATTTCGTGAGCAACACCAGCAACTAACTGACCCAAACTCACCATTTTTTCATTTTGAACGAGCTGAGCTTGAGTCGTTCGGAGTTTGTTAATAGCTGCTTCTAACTCTAGCGCTTTTGAACGTTCTCGCGCTTCCGATTCCTGCAAAGCTGACTCGGCTTGTTTGCGATCGGTAATTTCACTTTGTGCTTGCTCAAACAGCATTGATTGCTGGATCGCGATCGCCAACTGCACGCTAATTTGTTTGAGACACTCAACCTCAATTTCCAGCCAGTGGCGGGGACCCGCGCACTCGTGAGCAATCAATAGCCCCCACAACTTCTCGCCTTGCAAAACTGGCACTACCAAATTAGCTCGCACCTGAAATTGACTTAATAAATTAATGTAGCACTCGGAAAGATCAGCTTGGTAAATATCATCGACAGCTACAGTACGACCGTGTTCGTAAGCAGAAGCATAGCTGTCTTCAAAGCAGGAATCGTCAATAGTTATTCCCTGAATAGCCAGCCAATTTTTGCCCGCTGACTCGACATTTACAAAACCGCTCCAATCGGGATTAAACTGATAAATTACTGTCCTGTCTGTTTGTAAAAAATGCCGTACTTCAGCAACAGTTTTTGTCAAAATTTCTTCTAAATTGAGAGAAGAGCGAATGCGTTCCAGCATTCCTACCACCAGGCGTTCTCGCTTTAATTGCTGGCGCAAGATAGCCTCGGCAATTTTGCGAGCGCTAATATCTTCAATCACACCAATTACATAGCTAGGTTCCCCAAACTCCTCTCGCACTAAAGATACAGTCATATTAGTCCAAATTAATGAACCATCTTTGCGAATAAAGCGTTTCTCAATGGAATAATTAAAAATTTCCCCAGCTAACAGTCTGTCGCGCGACTCGACATCGGCTGCTACATCTTCGGGGTGAGAAATATCCCCAACATTTCGTGATTTCAGCTCCAATTCTGAGTATCCGACAATATTGCAAAACCCTTGATTGGCATTCAAAAGTTGACCGTCTGGCCACACTTTCACAATGCCAATCGCCGCTTGTTCAAATACAGCGCGAAATCGCTGTTCGCTTTCTTGTAAAGCAATTTCTGCTTTTTTGCGATGGCTAATGTCCATTGCCGTGCCAAACAGCCGCACCACCTGACCCAACTCATTTTTAACAGATTGTCCTTTAGCGTTAACGTGCCTGATTTCTCCTGATGGAAAATAGATGCGGTGGTCGATGTCGTAAGCTGTCCCTTCAGTCATTGCGTTTTGCACAACTTGTGAAAACCTTTCTTTGTCATCGATATGAATTTGCTCTAAAATTTCTTCCATTGTCGGTGGCCGATTCAATTCTCGACCGTAAACTCGAAACAGTTCTTCCGACCAAGTAATAATTCCTGCCTCTATATCAAATTCCCAATTGCCGATGCGGGCTATTCTTTGTGCTGTTCGCAACTGTTCGGCACTTAGTTGCAGAGATGCGATTAACTGCGTTTTTTCGGCTTCGGCTGCAACGCGGGCGCTGATATCTTTGTGAGTGCCTGTCATTCGCAACGGCGCACCCCATTCGTCGTACTCGACTATCTTGCCCATCGCCAGAATCCACTGCCAATTGCCCGCTTTGTTGAGCATCCGAAATTCAACTTCATAGATATTAGTCTCACCTTCCAAATATGAATTCAAAGATTTCATTACCTTCACTCGATCATCGGGATGCAGCAATTTTTCCCAACCTTTGAGGTTGTTTTCTATTTCTATTTCTGCGTAACCAAGCATTGATTTCCAATGAAAGTCGAAATAAGTGTCGCCAGTAGCTATATTCCAATCCCACAGCCCCAAAGAACTGCCTGAGACCGCCAACTGCAAGCGCTCTTGACTTAGTTTTAATGCCGATTCAGTGCGTTTTATTTCTGTGAGATCGGAAATTATGGCTATCATTCCTATCGGTTGAGTAGCGCTATCTTTAATGCAGTTAGCTCGTAATAAACTTTCTATAATTTCGCCATTTTTAGTCTTGATTTCAATTTCAGTGTCCCAGGAAAAACCTTTACGCAGCACCCTAAACAACTTTCTCAAATCTTGAGATTTGGGGTACATTACTGCTGGGCCGCCGGCATTATTGAGTTCCTCAACTGTATAGCCGTAGCGCTGAATAAATGCTTGATTGTGATAAACGGAATAACCGTCCAAATCGGCGATCGCGATCGCATCACTAGCACTTTCTACAGCTTGAGTTACCAGGCACAAAGTCAGTTCGGCTTGTTTGCGATCGGTAATGTCAAAAATCGCTCTGTCGAGCCATAAAACCAACCCTTCTAGATTGTAAGTTGGCCTACCTCTTTCTGACATCCACCGCACCGCGCCGTCAGGGCGAACAATCCGGTATTCTAGATTGTACGGCTGTTTCGACTCTACTGCTGCGCTGATTTGTCGATCGACCATTTCCTTGTCTGTCTCGTGGACAATGCTCGCAAAACTCAAGCGGTTGTTGCGAATAAAATCCTCAGCAGAGTACCCACTAATTACCTCAATTTCATCGCTAATGAATACCATCGTCCACTCAGGATCGTACAAGCTGCGGCAGATAGCGCCGGGAATATTCTCAACGAGCGATCGAAATCTGGCTTCGCTCTCCCGCAAAGCTACTTCGGCCTGTTTTAAATCAGTAATATCCAGCACCATGCCTTCCCAAACTATATCCCCTTCCTGCCCTATTTCTGTGTGACAATCAACTCGTTTCGGTCTCGACGAACCGCCTTGCATCCACTTAAGTTTTCCCGACGGTACAATCGTGCGCCATTCCTGCTGCCAGGGCTGCATATTTGCCGCAGAAACAGCAATAGATTCTTCAAAATTTTGACGATCATCTGGATGAATCAACCTAAAAACAAGTTGGGGATTCTGCTGAATATTTTCTGGTTCCAATTCATATAAATCGCGGCTACCAGAAGAAATATAAGGAAAACTTCTTTTGCCGTCGCTTGAGAGACGAAATTGATAAATTATTCCCGGTAAATTGGCAGCAACTTGCCGCAGTCCAGCTTCGCTTTCTTGCTGCGCTAATTGTTTGCGCCTATCCTCAGTGATATCTCGAATTATGCCGACGAGCATTTTCCTGCCATCGGTATTTTCAAACACAGTTTTTTTAGTAGACAGAATGTGCTTTGTACCGTGGGCATCCGTAAATATTTCCTCACTCTCGTTTTCTTTCCCCGTTCTAAACACTTGTTGGTCAGTACGCCAAAAAATCTTAGCTTCTTGTTTTGGGAAAAAGTCATAATCTGATTTGCCCAGTATTTCCTCGCGCTGCTTCCCGATCAGATTGCAAAAAGCATCATTTAAGAGTATCCAGCGGTGCTTTTCATCCTTGACAAAAATTGGATCTGCAACTGCATCGATTGTATAATTCAAAAACTTTTTACTAGCTTCTAGTTCGGAAAGTGCTAAAATTTTATCTGTAATATCATTGATAGTTCCTGTCGTCCCCTGAGCCTCGCCGTTACAGCCAAAAATAAAAAATTCTTGCACTTCCACCCACCGAATTTCACCATTTTTGGTAAGATATCGACTTTGGTAACAACAGGATGTTTTTTGATTTGATATCCGACCTCTAAACGAATTTAAATATTGGTGTTTATCCTCAGAATGAATGTAACTCAAACAGGAATTTCCTAAGCTTTCCTCAACGGTAAAGCCGGTAATTTCCGTCCAAGCCGGATTGAGAAAAGTCCAATTGCCAGCAGTATTGGTCTCAAAAACGACTTCTTTGATATTGGCAACAACCTGCTGGTATTTTTCTTGACTTTTTTGCCATTCTGCTTGCCGTTTCTGGCGGGCGATCGCACACCTGAGCGTCCGTACCAGCAGCCGGCTGTCTAGCTGTCTTTTCACCAAATAATCTTGGGCGCCGGCGGCAATTAACTCAACAGCCCGTTCTTCGTCATCGGCCGCTGTCAGGATGACGATCGGAGTATTTATACCGCAATCTTGAAGGCGGAAAAAAGTATTAAATTTTAGGCTGTCAGGAAGTGAAGTATCTAATAAAATTACATCAAAAGTTTTGTCGCTTAAAATTTCTATAGCTTCCCGGAGGCGAACTACATTGGTCAGAGCAATTGATTGTCCTAGTTGGGGTTCAGACAGTAATTCTTGAATTAGTTTTGCATCTTCTGCACAATCTTCTACTAAAAGAATTTTTAAACAAGCAGGCGTTAAAGTTGACTCAAAAACAGATGTCATACCATTTTATATTTTATATTTTTGATTTGAGATTTGGAATGACTGATGACTATGACCCTTGGGTTTTTGCGTACAGTGGCATTTTTTTACAGCTATCCTTTTGCTATTTTTTAGTAATTATAAAATCTCAGCAGCGGATGCAGCTACCTAGCTCATGATTGGGGAACTTGAATCGCACGCTTGAGAGTGCGCTGTGTGCTTGCAGACCCCGCAGATTTATTTGTAGAATTGAGTTCTTCGCTGCAAGTTTTCCGCCTCGCCCCAAACCTAGTGGCTCCCAACTATTATACTCTTACCAATATTGCAACTCAACTCTCTTTTAATTTACAACCTTTGGCAGGGGAATAGCAAGAGGCAAGTCAAAAAAGGGCGGACTAATCAAAATTTGCATGGCTAATTGCCTTTGAAACTTTAGATTTTAAATAGCCGTTTAAAGTTTGCCTAAAGTGGCATTATTATTTTTTAATAATGCTATTATTACTAAGGTACGAGAATTACCGTTGATTTACAAAATACGCTCTGAGATTGTGTTAGCTTAATTGCCTGCACTTAGCGCATATTTGTATTGAGCAATGGAACTCCTCTCTTGCTCCAGTAAGCAAGATTTGCATTGCTTGCTTCAAACCTAATTACCAACTTAATTGCGATTGTCTATCCGGGCACGATTTAACTCAGTTGAGTCGCTCAATTTTTCTGCGGCTTGGGCAGCACAACTGTAAACACGCTGCCTTGGCCGACATTGCTGCTAATAGCAATCTCACCGTTAAAAGGTTTTAAAAGTTCAATACAAGTATAAAGTCCTAGGCCAGTGCCTGTCGGTTCCCCTTCGATTTTTTCCTCGCCTTTAGGCGGCTTGGATGTGTAAAAAGGGTCAAAAATTTTTGGCAGTTCTTCAGATGATATGCCGCATCCCGTATCTGCAATATCCATATATATGTTCGAGTCATCTTGCCGAGTCACGATAGTTATTTCTCTGCTTTTCTTTTCCCACATAGCATCCATTGCATTATTGATTAAATTATAAAATACTTGAGAAATATATGAATAAATTAATGGAATACTGGCAATTTCTTCGTCATAAAAGTATTTTTTTCTAATCTTATTTTTAAAATACAGGTTGCCTTCCAATAGCTGAATTTCTCTCTGCACTAAATCGTTGATATTCACCGGGTGCAAATCTTGCTTTTGCTCGTTTCGGCTTTTCATCATCAGAGTATCCATAATCTGATTGATTTTTGTGACCGCTTGAAAAATATACTTACTATAATTAAACAGAGAGTCTTCTTGAATTTGTGTAGCTTTTGTTTCAATCAAATCAACGCTAGTCTGAATCACTTGCAGCGGACTTTTGAGGTTGTGAACCATTCCCTGGGTCAAACGTCCAATGATGGCTGTTTTTTCCTGGTTTATTAACTGCTTGGTTTTTTGTTCAACAAGTTTTTCCAGGTTTTGGTTGAGGTGGGCAAGTTCGAGGTTTTTTTCTTCGAGTTTTTTTTGCAAGCTGCGGATTGTCAAGTGGGTTTGAATCCGGCTCAAAACTTCTTCGTGCTGGAAAGGCTTAGTGATGTAGTCAACGGCTCCTGTCTGAAAGCCTTTTACTTTATCAGGCGTATCAGAAAGGGCGCTCATAAATATGATGGGAATATCTTGCGTTGACGAGTCTGCTTTCAAACGTCGGCAAGTTTCAAAACCGTCAATTCCTGGCATCATGATATCCAAAAGAATCAAGTCTGGATGGATATAGTCAATTTGCTCGATCGCACTTTCGCCGTCTAGAGCTACTAATACTTTAAACCCATAATTCCTTAACAACTCGAAAAGTACGTCAAGATTTGTTTGGTTGTCATCGACAATTAGTATGATGCTTCTTTCGGAATTCTTATCGTTCATATTCAAGGCAAACATTCAAGTTTTTTACTTTTTAGTTGTGGGTTGTGAGTTTAAATGGGATTAAAGCGATTTTCGGTGGCTCTCGAAACCAGGTTGCTTCGTAGATCCCTTTATTTGCAATCACTCTTTCTTTTATGGGGGGGTAGGACGCCCATCCCACCAAAATTTTATTCTCTGTGGAACAGGCATATTGCCTGTTGCTGACAAAAATGCAAGATGTGAGATTTAACGGATTTTGAGTTGTGTGTTAACTACAGTCAATTTTAGGACAAATGTTGCTTCAAAAAATCTCTAATTTGCTTGAGCTGAAATCCTTTAGCAAGTTGGCGCAGGTGATGAACGAAAGGCACTAATGTCGGGTCAGAATGTTCGATTTTAGCAGTTTCTTCCAGAATAGCTTCAATATCGCCCATTGCAGCCAATCTTAACAATGCCAAGACTGACTCTGAGGCAGGAGACACCATCGTGGAGTCAGCAGCAGCAATCTCAGAAGATGCTTTTGCAGTTTTATCTATCCGCTGTTTGGTATGTGATCTTTCTTCGTAAACCCATTCTAGTCTCAAATGCAGGCGCAATAATTCTAAAAGCTCGTTAGTTTGAATCGGCTTGGTGAGAAAATTATCGCAACCTGCAAGCCTGCTCTCTTGCTTGGTAGTCTCGTAAACGTTAGCGGACAAAGCAAGGATCACCGTATCTTTTAATTCCGGCAACCGTCGCAGCCGCCTGGTAGCTTCCCAACCGTTCATTACGGGCATCAGCAAATCCATGAAAATTATATCCGGTAGAAATTCCTGTGCTTTATGCAAGCAGTCTTCGCCGTCTGTAGCTTCTGCAATTTCAAAGCCTAAATGAAAAAGCAGCCTGTGCAACATGGCGCGATTTACTTCGTGATCGTCCACTATTAGCACTTTCCGCTGAGGACCGGTAAAACCTACAAGCCGTCTTTTTTCTTGCCGGGATGGGAGTTCCGAACACTGGGCGACTGCGGGCAAGTCTAGATCCAACCAAAATATGCTGCCTTTGCCGGAGGTACTTTGGACGCGAATTTGGCTGCCCATCATTTTGACTAATTTTTGGCTGATGGAAAGTCCTAGTCCGGTACCTTCGACGAAATTGTTATGATCGCCCACTTGATGAAAAGGCAAAAATATGTCTTCTAATTTATTCTGCCCGATGCCAATGCCGGTATCTTCGATTTGAAAGCGAATTTTAGGGGTAGGGGCACGGCCGATATTTTCTGCTGTTGTCACCTCGCGCGCTTCTGTTGTTCCCAGCGGCGGGTTCGACATTTGCTGCACGTCTAAATTCGCGGTCCAATTGATCGTTTGATTGGCAATTTTTGCTGGCAAATTAGAATTTTCGCAGTTAGTTTGAGGAGAATTGTCGGGAAATTTTTCTGCATAACCGACTTTGAATGTAACCCTGCCGCTGTTCGTAAACTTAACGGCATTGCTGAGCAAATTTATCAAAACTTGACGCAACCTTTTTTCGTCTGCCAAAATACTGTCGGGAAGCGCTGAAACCTGATCGTAATTAAAGGCAATTCCTTTTTGAGCAGAGCGCATCTTGAACAAATCAATAATACTTTTAACAAAACTGGAAAAATGCACGTTTGTTAGCGACAGCTCCATTTTACTAGCTTCGATTTTTGAGAGGTCTAAAACATCATTAATCAGCATCAGCAGGTGATTGCCGCACTGGTGAATGTTGTTAAGACTTTCCTGCTGATCTGCGGTAAAGTTTTTATCCACTTTGAGCAGTTGAATGTACCCCAAAATCCCGTTCAAAGGCGTCCGCAATTCGTGGCTCATGTTGGCGAGAAAGTCGCTTTTAGCGCGGTTGGCGGATTCGGCGGCTTCTTTAGCTAATTGCAGGGCGGCTTCTGCAAGTTTGCGATCGGCAATTTCAGTTTGTGCTTGTTCAAATAGCACCGATTGCTGAATGGCGATCGCCAATTGCACCCCCAATTGTTTTAGGCACTCTCCCTCCAATTGTTGCCAGGGACGCGGGCCTGTGCAGTGGTGGGCAATTAACAGCCCCCACAAGTTTTCGCCTTGCAAAATCGGCACTACCAGATTCGCTCTCACATCGAGCCGAGTCAACAAAGCCAAGTGGCACTCGGCTAGGCCGGCATTGTGAACATCTTCTATGGCTCTAATTCTGCCGTCTTGGTAAAGAGGAACGTAGGCTGCCCCGAAACAGGGGTCATAAATTTCCATTCCTACAATCGGTAGGAAATTTTCGGCAACCGACTCGACAGCGATAAATCCGCTCCAATCAGGATTGAATTGGTAAATAATAGTGCGGTCTACTTGCAAAAAATGTCGCACTTCTTCGACGCTTTTGGTGAGAATTTCTTCGAGATTGAGAGAAGATCTAATGCGTTCCAGCATGGCTACTGCCAACTGTTCACGCTTTAACTTTTGGCGCAAAATTAGTTCAGATTCTTTGCGCTTTGTGATATCTGTAATTACTGCAATTAAGCCGATGTAATTACCATTAATATCTTGAATACTGTCGGCTCGCACCAGAGCAGTTACTGCTTCGCCGCTCTTAGTTTGCAGTGCAAGTTCGCCACACCAAGAGCGACCTTGGCGAAGGCTTTTATAGATCTGTTTGTAATTTTTATGCCGGACATAAAGCGCGGCCATATCGTCAATATCATTGAGTTCTTCCACCGTGTAGCCGTAGCGCTGAATGAAGGCTTGATTGTGGTAAATAGACCGCCCTTTCAAGTCGGCGATCACGATCGCGTCGCTGGTACTTTCGACGGCTTGAGTGACCTGCAGTAAAGCTAATTCTGCTGCTTTGCGATCGCTAATATCCGTCATCGAACCCACCATCCGCAGAGGGTTTCCAGCTTCGTCCCACACTGCTTGAGCGCGGGCGAGCACCCACTTATAGCTACCGTCTTTGCACTGCAAGCGGTATTCGGCGGCGTAATAGGGGGTTTGGCGATCGAGATAACCTTGGATCGCTGCTTGCACTGGTGAGCGATCGTCTGGATGGATGCGATCGATCCATGCGCTGTAGGTGCTGTCGATTTCGCCGTCTGTGTAACCGATAATTTCTTGCCAGCGGGCCGATCGAAAAGCTTCATTTGTTTGAAGATTCAGATCCCAAATTCCGTCTTGATTGCCTTTGAGAACTAACTGCCAGCGTTCTTCACTTTTACGCAATTCTTCTTCGGCTTGTTTGCGCTGAATATGATCGCCCAACTGAGTCGCTACAGCCTTGACCAACTCTACTATACGCGGTTCCATAATCGAGCGGTCGCGCTTGCAGAATACTAAAACTGCCAGCACCTTTGAGCTAGCGTGAATTGGCACTCCGAAACAAGCTTTTAATCCGACTGATGCCGCCATTTGCGATCGGGCAAAAAGATGATTTTTGGCTAGAGAAATATCTTCAATCCATTCTACTTTTCTGGTTGACCAAATCCGTCCAGGTACTGCCACTCCGGCAGCGAATCTAATTTTTTTACTTTCGCGGCCGAACGCATCTAAATCGCGATGGCTAGCGTACCAAGTTTCGCTGTGTTCCAAAAAAGTACCGTTAGCACTCGGTATCCAAGCTTCCGCAAAATTCCAGCCGATCGCATTGGACAGCAACCGCAGGATATCTGGGAGGGCGCTATGAAAATCTGCGGACTGACTAATGGCTTGAGTTGCGGCCAGCAAAAGCTTTATTTCATCTTCTGCTTGTTTGCTTTCTGTAATATCAGTTGCCGTGCCGAGAATTTGTTTTAACTTACCGTCGGCTGTTTTCGCAAATACAGTATCTCGGCTAACCATCCAGCGCCAAGAACCATCCTTGTGCCTAATTCGGTATTCAATTTCAAATATATCCCCTTCGATCCCTGTTTCGACTTGCTGTAAATAATCAGGCATTTTGATAGAATCTTCGGGGTGGATTAAAGTTGACATCATCCACGGCCCCATTGCCTGAATCTCTTCTACTCTATAGCCAAGAATGTGGTAGATAGAAGCGTTCCCATAGATAGTTTTTTTTTCAATTAAGTCACAAACATATAAAATATTAGGACTTGCCCCAGCAATTTGTTGAATGAATCGCTGGCTCTCTCGCAGTGCTGCTTCTGCTTGTTTTCTTTGGGAAATATCGCGAACAACGCAAATAGTTTCTCCGCCGGCTAGCATGGTCAGCGATACATCTAAAGGAACCTTCGATCCGTCGCGGCGGCATCCTACTGCTTCGGTCATGTACCAACCTTTCTGCACTAAAGTAGGCAGAACTTCTTGCTCAAACCTTTGCAGTTCTGCACCTTCGTAGCATACTTTCCAACTTTTGCCTAACAGTTCTTCGACAGAGTCGTAACCGTAGATTTTTAGTCGTGCTGCGTTGCAATAAATCAAAAGTCCGTCGGTATCGATTATGGCTATACCTTCGGAAGCGGCAGCCATTGCCGCTGCTTGCCTCTGAAGTTTTGACTCAAAACGTTTGCGATTGGTGATGTCGCGGACGATCGCGATAATTTCGTCATCGGTACAGAAAACAATTCTCGCTTCAAAATCGTACAGTTCATCATTAACGGGCATTTGATATTCTACAACTTGAATTTCGCCAGTCGCGATCGCTTGTTGATGACCCGACAAGATTTTGTCAGCAAAAGCAGCCGGCAATATGTCTTGTGCTTTTTTGCCAATTAGTGCTTTTTGTGGGAGGATTTTATCGAAATCTTTTGCGGGCTTGAAGTCTACAAAAGTGCCGTCTGCCCGACAGCGAAATATCATGTCTGGTATCGCATTTAAAAGAGCGCGGTTAGTGGCTTCGCTCTTACGCAATTCAGCTTCAGCTTGCTTGTTAAATGTAACGTCCCGGGCCACTGCATAAATCAAACCTTCTTCTGCAAACGGCGATGCTGTCCATGACAGCCATTTATAAGTACCATCTTGGCAAAGATAGCGGTTTTCTAAGCTAATAACGGGGTGGCTTTTTTTAAGTTTTTCTAATTCCGCTACAGTAACTTCTAGGTCTTCTGGATGGATGAATTCTATCAAAGGTTTGGCTAAGATTTCATCACTGCTATAACCTAATACATTTGACCAAGCGGGGTTTAAGCGTTTGAAATAGCCATCAAAACCTGCAATGCAAAGTAAATCCAGCGAGAGATTAAAAAATCGATCGCGGTCTTGCTGGGTTTGTTTCAATTCGGTAACATCCATCACCAAACCGTCCCAAACTATATCGCCGTTGGCTTGCTTTTCTGGCTTCGACGCCCCTTGCAGCCATTTCACTCGATCTCCCATAACTTGCCGCCACTGGTGTTGCCAAGCTTGCTGAGTCGCCGCTGAAGTTGCGATCGATCGCTGTAAGTCTGAGATGTCGTCTGGGTGAACTGCTGTAAAAGCCAAAGTGGCATTTTCTTCTATTTCTTCGGGTTTTAAATTGTAGATTTGCCAACTGCCGGAAGAAACGTAAGTAAAAGATGTTTTACCATCTACATCAAGCCGATATTGATAAATCATTCCCGGCACGTTATCGGTCATTATTTGAAATCGGGCTTCGCTTTCCTGCAACGCAATTTGCTGGCGCTTGTAGTCAGTGACATCTCGCATTGTTCCGACCAACATTTTACGACCATCGGCGTTGTTAAATACTGTTTTTTTAGTAGATATAATGCGTTCTTTGCCACCGCGATCGGTAAAAACTTCTTCTGTTTCCTGAGAAAGACTTCTTTGCAATACTTGCTCGTCTTGTTGCCAAAAAAAAGCCGCTTGTGCTGGGGGTAAAAAATCGTATCCTGACTTGCCAATCAGTTCCGACCGCCTTTTTCCTATCAAATTGCAAAAAGCATCGTTTAAAACGATCCATTGGTGCTGCTCATCTTTAACAAAAATTGGGTCAGGGGTAGAATTAATCGTGTGATTTAAAAACTCTTCTGATGCTTTTAATTGAGCTTCGTAACGGTAGCGATCGCTCACGTCCAAGACTACTTTAATCAGATGGTCTATCGAGCCGTCTAGGGCGCGGATACAGCGCAGGTAAACTCTAGTATAAACTGTATTTCCGTCTTTTCTGCGCCATCTTTGGTCTAAAACATAGCCTTCACTCTCCCCTGCTAAAATTTTATTGAACTGCTCTAAACTCGCCTGCAAGTCTTCAGGAAAACCCCACCTCTCCCAATTCTCATGCAAAAAATCTTGGCGATCGTACCCCAGCAAATCACACAAAGCATCGTTTACTTCCAACCACTCGTATTTTTCTGGTGCTGAAGGGGATATCGGAGGAGCAAGAATGGCAATTCCGACGAGAGAATTCTCGACTACCGAGCGATATTTTTCTTCACTTTTTCGCAAAGCTTCTTGGTTGTGCTGTCGCTCGACTGCGTAACGAAGCGATCTAATTAACACTTCGCTGTCGATTTTTCGCTTGACTAGATAATCTTGAGCTCCGGCTTGGATTGACTGCACGGCAAGCTCTTCATCGTTGCGGGCAGTCAGTACGACAATCGGAGTATTTAGGCTATATTCTTGTATTTTGACAATTGTATTTAAGTCTTGGCTATCGGGCAGCGAAAGATCTAGTAAAATCACATCAAAATCTTCGCCGATCAAAAGTTCCTGCGCTTTACTGAGACGGTCTGTACAACTTACTGATAGCCTTTGGGGTTCGGCTCTACTAACATTTGTTTCTAATAATAATTCTTCGATCAGCTCGGCTTCTGCTTGATTGTCTTCGACCAGAAGAACTTTAAAGCCGTTTCGCTTTGCGGGTGGACTCAAAACTGATATCATATACCTTGTTTTTTGTCAGAAGGCAGTGTAGCCAACTATTATAGCATATAAAGAATTGTATAGCCACAAATCCCCCCGTTCCAGTTGAAAACTCTTTGGTGCAAGAATTACAAGGGAGTATCTCATATTTGTAAAAACACTTCTTTTCCCTCGTTCCTTCTTCCTCTTGCCTTCTGCCTCCTGCCTCAAAAATCCCATTTCTAGCTGGGTTGCAAAAGTAATATTATCCTATTTACAATGCACTCTATATCAGAGAGTGGACTCTTCTAAAAAACGGGTTTTTCTGCCCATTTCACAAAGAGTAAACTTTCTGGTTATGGGTTATTTTAACGCGCCTTTAAAAGGCTTATTGAAAATGGCGCAATATCTGATATCTATGCGATTGTGTTTTTCCTCTAAGTAGGTCAAAGCCATCAGAGGGAAAATTTTTAGGGTTTTTACAAGCTGGGTTTCAAGAGGAAACTAAGCTGCTGAGTATTTTTTGGGGCCATCGCCCCTGTGACCAGATTTTAGATTTTAGACTTTAGATTTAGTCCACAGATGAATCGGCGAGGTTGAACTAGAATCTAAAATTTTGGGTGACTCACGACTCCTGTCGGAAAGTAAGTATCCATTTTTGGGCGGGTTCAGGCGATGATCGCGCGATCGCACTTCACCCTTTGTTGCCCTTGGATTACGCTAGCAACAGCATCCAAGCGATATCCCCGCACCAATAAGCGCTCAACGCCAAAAAAGCGGTGGCAACTATCTTCGCTATTTATGTTTTTACCAATTCTTTTATAATACCTTACATAAACTGATTACTGCGATTTCTTTACTTTCTGCAATCAAATAAAATATCTCCACAGGCCTTGCTATTTAGCAAAAAAGTGATAATCTTGAATTAGAGGCAATCGAAAACTCGGTTGATACAGCCTAGGAAAAAACTTGAGAATTTTAGTAACAAAATTACAATTCCCAATAACCTGTCTTTTGTTTACTGTCCTTTGACCGAAATGAGCTGAAGTTGAGAGGAAATAAGCAATGCTCGACAATTTAGCAATTGAACAAAAACCCGGTTTAATCCCCAAAGAAAAAGCCTTAGTATTGTGGTTTGATGAAGTCGGCATCGCCGACATTCCATTAGTAGGAGGTAAAAATGCTTCTTTGGGCGAAATGATTCAACAGTTAACCGCCCAAGGAGTCAGAGTTCCCAACGGATTTGCCACTACAGCACACGCTTACCGCTACTTCATCCAGTCAGCGGGTTTAGAAGCTAAATTGCGCGAAATTTTTGCTGATTTAGACGTAGAAGATCTGCAGAACCTGCGACAAAAAGGCAAGCAAGCGCGGGCACTGATTCTGGACACACCATTTCCGCGAGAACTCCAAGCGGCGATCGCAGATGCTTACGAAAAATTGTGCGATCGCTACGGCGACAGTACCGACGTAGCAGTGCGTTCCTCCGCCACCGCCGAAGACTTACCCGACGCTAGCTTCGCGGGACAGCAAGAAACCTACCTCAACGTCCAAGCTTGCGCTGGCGTCCTCGAATGCTGTCACAAATGCTTTGCTTCGATATTCACCGATCGCGCGATTTCCTACCGCCAACAGAGGGGTTTCGACCACTTTGAAGTCGCCCTATCAGTCGGCGTCCAAAAAATGGTGCGATCGGACTTAGCATCCTCCGGCGTCATGTTCAGCATCGACACCGAAACCGGATTCAAAAACGCCGTATTAGTCACCGCCGCCTACGGATTAGG
>NZ_JAUBQR010000353.1:0-3965 GCF_036701385.1 Microcoleus sp. Pol12B4
TTTGGCGAGTTAATGAATGCTTCCCATGCCAGTCAGCGCGACGACTACGAAGTTTCGGTGCCGGCAGTAGACACGCTGGCGGCCATCTTGCAGTCAATCCCCGGAGTCTTCGGCGCAAGGCTGACGGGCGGAGGTTTTGGCGGGGCTTGCGTAGCCTTGGTGGAGAGTGGGAAAGCGGGTGCGATCGCATCCGAGGCGATCGATCGCTACCAGCGCGCAGGTTATAGCGGCCGCGTTTTGGTTCCCGAAATTACAGTTAATTCTTAACTCCCGAACTATCTCCCGACAGGGAAGGCCACCGCACAGTCACGATTACCGAATCCTCTTCGGCCGACCAATAATGAGGCACTCCCGGCTGCCACAGAGCATAATCTCCTTCGTGAGACAACAAGATTTCTTGTTCTGGAAATTGCAGGCGAAACCGCCCTTTTACCAGGATAGAAAGCGTCGTTGCTTCCGCATTTACCGCCCACTGAGTCCTACAATCTCCGGCGGGGTGAGTGCCCCATTTTACCTCTAAAACAGAAGTCGATCGGGGGTCATCGCCCGGCGTCATAAAGTGACCCGCAAACCAACCGCCCCGACTTGCGCCTTCAGCGCCCGCATTTCCAAAAACCACTTGAGATGACATCAGTTAATCAGCTAAAAAACAAAAATGGTTAGATATGACATCTTGCACCATTTTCAATAAGCTTTTTATGGGCGGGCAGGATGCCCACCCCACAATAAATTCACTCTTTGTGGAACAGGCATCTTACCTGTTCTGAGAATGGTGCAAGATGTTAGTTAGATCCGGAGACACCATCTAACTTATTACTTGCGGCCCGAAGGTTGACCTTCCGTAGTCGCTATTTCCCCAGCTTCCATCAACTGCTTAAAGCGACGTAAATCATTGGCAATTTGCTGTTCGGGAGCTTCGCCAAATAGTTTAGCAGCGCCAGCACCAATTGCACCGCCCGGAGGGTTGTATTCGATGACAACTTTTACCTCTGTACCCCGTCCTGCAGATGCCGGTTGAAAGCGCACAAAACCAGAATTGTCAACATCAGCTCCTTCCACAGACGCCCAAGCAATTAAGCGATTTTCTTCTTCGCGGACAATCTCTGCATCCCATTCCACACTGTTGCCCATCGGCGCGCTGGCAATCCAGTGAGAACGTTTTTCATCTATCACCGTAACGTGTTTGAGATGCTTCATAAACCGAGGCAAATTTTCAAAATTGCGCCATAAACGGTACAATTCATCAGCCGGTTTGTCGATCGTCACCGTCTTTTCAACTTTAATGCTTTGATTCGGATCTGCAGCCGACTGCAAACCCTCCACAACCCCCAGACCGCGGGCCGCTAAACTGCCGCCGGCAACCGCCAGCAAAGCACCTCTCAAAGAACGCTGCGACAAACCAAAAAGCACCAGCGCCCCGCCACCTATTAAAGATGCCCAGCGTTCGGTATCGCCGCTGCTACTTTGGTTTTGTTTGTCAGAATTTGTCATTGAAGTAGATTCCATTGCTTTCAACCTGGTAAATTAATAGCGAAAAATAGCAGCTAAAGGCGCCTCGTCCGGAACTTTTTCCGGCGGCACCGCGTAAACAGTTCCGCCGTTGAGAATAGTTTGAATTGCTGTGGCATTCAACAAATCTTCGTCGCCCACTTCTGCCTCTGGGTGGATTTGCACCGCATTCGTATCGGGATTAAAGCTACCCCACTTCTGAACGCCAAGAGCAACAAATAGTCGATCCACCCGTCCAAAATAAGCAGCCGAAACAGCTTCTTTCAAATCAGCAGAAATTTTATCGCTTCCTGTCAGATCGTGGTATTGTGCGATCGCCTCTGACTGAGCCTGCAAAAACAAAGGTTCCACCAGCGGCCAAGCTTCGGCCCGCAACTCTTCCGGCTTGAGAAGTTTCGGATTGCCTGTAATTCCTTCTTCAACTAAATGCGGGTAGGTATTTGCTTCTCGGTAAAGCGGGAACAAATACTCAACTCCAGCTAACACTAAAGGAGCTTTTTTATTGTGCAAATATTTGTGCAGCGCCCCATCAATTATGTGGAAATACTGCAATATTTCCTGCTGGGGTTCATCTCGATCCGGACTTCCTTGACCGTGAAAACTTCCCGGATGCTGAAAAGAATTATTAGTGCCTCCTTTTGCAGTAGCAATCCGAAACTGACCCTCTTTAGCTGTCGGGTCATATTGCAGAGCCTCCTCAAGGCTTTTCGGCAAGTTTTCAACTTCAACCTCCCTCGCACTGTAAGCCGTACACTCAATCAGCCTCACTTCCTTCTGACTGAGAGCTAAAACATAAAATAAATTATCTCCTGTCAGCAAAGGCATCAGCGGTTTGACGTGAAAATTGTCGCTCACAACCACTAATTCTTCAAAATTCACCGGACAGGTATAGTAGCGGAAAAATCCCAAACCGACAAAAATTGCCAACAGGTTGCTTTGATTTTCCCAAAAGTTTTCCTGGTCAACTTCTGCTCGGACTGGCTCTAGCAATTCCCCAGCTTCTTTTTTGTCAAATCCGTACTCTACTATTTTGTCTTCAGCCTCTCTGATTAAATTTTTGAACCGAATCGGATTTTGTTGAATTTCTGTTCCTTGAGCGACTGGCATATAAATAGAGACGCACAATCCAGAAGATTGTTGTACCAGCGCTTTGAGTTCCTCTACAGATATTAAGTTCACCGCTGAAACTCCTTTTCTAAATGGCTTATGTAAGGAAAACAACCGATTCTTTAAAATGTATCTCTCCTGACGCCGCACCTGCGTCTGCCTAAAGTAAGGATCGCCTGCTGTCGAGCCTTTCATCACCGAACAAAAACGGCGTTGGCAGTAGCTGTTCCAATCGAAATGCTTATCACCTAAGATAGACGGCGCTAACTCAGCTGCTACTTTACCATAATTTAGTTGAGTCTGGTTTAACTAATCGTTATATATAATAATGAAAACACAACTGTTTCTGAGGTTAATCTGGGCAACATTTATTGCCTATACCTTACTGCTAGCTCCTCTCGATCAGCCCCGGGCGAACGCATCTAAATTTTATGTTAACAGAATACGGTATATTAGCAAATAATTATTGACTACCTACAAAACATTTAATTAGAGTTCGTTTTTCTGAACCTCAAGCCTAAAATTACCATTGCCGACTATTCTTTAACTGAGAAGATCCAAAAATTGAACTGACGAGATGTCATCAATTAATTGATGTTATCACCATCTCAAGTTGTGCCGTGATTTGCACTGCTGATACATGGGTGGATATCGAAAGTTACAGTCTCTATAAATACAAATGGTTAAATAAATTTTGAGAAGTACCCAAGGGCATACCTTCACATGATGACACAATTGTGCGAGTATTTTGTCGTCTCAAATCCGAGTAATTTCAAAAAATTTTTTTGAGTTGGATTCAATCTATTAGTTACTTCAATTCACGAGAGGTAATCGCCATTGATAGCAAAACTATTCGCCATTCTTACTATGGGAGGAGATAAAAAAGCAATTCATCGGGTCAGTGCTTGGGCGACAAGTCAAAAATTGGTTTTAGGTCAAGTTATATTTTATAAAAAGTCTAATTAAATCACAGCAATTTCTGTTTTAATCAAAATATTGTAATCAAAGGGAAGCATTGTCCCGATTGATTGATTGTATCGGCTTCCAGAGGTCAATTGTCAAAAAAAGAGATTATGTAATTCTTTTAAAAAAGAACCAGCCATCCCTGTATACCAGAGTACAAGAGTTATTTAAAAAGCAATTACATACACAAGGATTTTCGGATTTACGGTAGTGCCCTGAAGGAAAGGATGGAGTAAACTTAAGCTACTATTAAAGAGAAGTGTTTGCCATTCGTGATATGACAGTAGAAATTAATTCTTGCCCCAATTATGGCTCCGAAGAAGTTAGTCGTAACGGTCAGACTCGGCATGGTAAACAAAACTACAAATGTCGAGAATGTGGTCGTC
>NZ_JAUBQR010000354.1:0-3960 GCF_036701385.1 Microcoleus sp. Pol12B4
GGTGGTTTTTGCCATTGACGCGACAAACTCGTGTCGAACTGCTTAAATAAGAATGTGACGTTAAGAACTTAATGTGATTTAACGTTAAAATTAAACCCAATTTCTGAGATTTGAGCTAACTTAACAATGAAAGCCCCTGTTGCACTACTCAACCCGCAACGCTTCATTGGGGGTCAGAGTCGGTCTCTAATCCAGAGTGGCCGGCTTAAAACTAAAGCTACGAGCTTTATTCAATCGCAGATTGCGTATGATTCAATTCAGGGAAACAGGGTAATGATGGGTGTATCTACACGGATTGTATTGGTTCCAATTTGGGCAACTCAAAAATTGTCTGCTAAGTGTCTGGCCAACTACGCCGCAGCCGTTCACCCAGATATACGCAGAAAACAGCGCCGTTCGATCGTGCCAAAGTTTTTGCGGGCCGTTCTCAGGATTTAGCAGAGCCGGACATGAGTTAGTATTGTCAAGCTAAGCTGACAGAGTTTTCCTAGTTCTTGACAAACAATGGAAAACAACTTCCATTTTTTGTGAGAAAGGCTACAATCGGGAAGGTCTTTGCAAGATCCAATTCTCCCCGTTTGGTGCTTCAACCCTCTGCTGTTGCATTTGAGCCAGCAGACCGATATCCAAGGTGGCGAAAATTTGCCGTGCAACTGTCATGTCTGACAACCGGAGTCAAAGCAAGGCGAATCAAAAGTTCGACACCTCCAATACAAAAGTTAGAGGGTTCCGTGCCGGAAAACTTGTAGGGGTAAAAGCTCGAAGTACCGAGTAAAAAAGCCAGTATTTTTGGAAGTGCGATCGATCGTACTTCATGGTTTGCTTCTCTGGGCAAGGTATTGCAGATGATGTGGTAACTCGCTCCGAAAGAAAAAGCCGCTAGCTCAATTTAAGGTCGCGATGTTAAAATCGGCGATCAATAGAATGCGCTGCCTGCTTCAAACCCGAACTCGAACTTTGAGTCATAAAACTGGTGCAGTTTTGGTAACAGATTCAGCTAGCAGACCGAAAATCCCACTATTTTTTCCTGCGGGAATGTCAATACTGGCTAACTTGTCTAAACTACAAACAGACACTATTCCACTGTTATTTATTCTTTAATTCAGGAGCATGAGGAAGACGGCATGATCCAGGCTAACACCGTACTCGAAACCACAATTACACCGGAAATGGAAACAATCGAGTTGCTTCGGAGCGCCGAAAGCGTTCTACCTGAGAGCGAGTTAGAACTCTTTATCGACGAAGAAGACGATCGAGAAGAATTCTTAGACTCTCAATCTGAGGACGACACTAAATCTGGCAAAGGCGCCAAAGCCCGCCGCCGGGCTCAGGCAAAGAAAAAGCATTATACTGAAGACTCTATTCGTCTTTACCTCCAAGAAATCGGTCGGATTAGACTGCTGCGAGCTGACGAAGAGATTGAACTAGCGCGCAAGATTGCAGATTTGCTGGAATTAGAGCGAGTTCGAGAACAACTGCTCGAAGAGTATAACCGCGAACCCAAAGACAGCGAATGGGCTAATGCTGTAGATATGGCACTACCTGCATTCCGTCACCGACTTCACGTTGGTCGGAGGGCAAAGGAAAAAATGGTGCAATCAAACCTGCGTTTGGTGGTGTCGATCGCCAAAAAATACATGAATCGCGGTTTGTCTTTCCAAGATTTGATTCAGGAAGGCTCTTTGGGTCTGATCCGGGCCGCTGAAAAATTCGATCACGAAAAAGGCTACAAGTTTTCTACCTACGCAACTTGGTGGATACGTCAAGCCATTACCCGGGCAATCGCCGACCAATCCCGCACTATCCGCCTACCGGTTCACCTTTACGAAACCATTTCGCGGATCAAGAAAACTACCAAACTCCTGTCTCAGGAAATGGGTCGCAAGCCGACGGAAGAAGAAATTGCTACCCGCATGGAGATGACGATCGAGAAGTTGCGGTTCATTGCTAAGTCCGCACAGTTGCCCATCTCTCTAGAAACTCCGATCGGCAAAGAGGAAGACTCGCGTCTGGGAGACTTTATTGAATCTGACGGGGAAACGCCAGAAGATCAAGTCTCCAAAAACTTGCTCAGGGAAGACTTGGAAAGCGTTTTGGATACTCTCAGTCCCCGAGAACGAGATGTACTGCGACTGCGTTACGGCTTAGATGACGGACGGATGAAGACCTTGGAGGAAATTGGTCAAATCTTTAACGTCACCCGCGAGCGGATTCGCCAAATCGAGGCTAAAGCTCTGCGGAAGTTGCGCCATCCCAACCGGAACAGCATCTTGAAAGAATATATCCGCTAGAGTAATTTGCTAGCATCACCCGAAAGAGTGATTAGCACTCTTTTGGGGGGGAGACCCCCCGCCCCGGTTTGGGCTATAGCTGTTAAATTTTGTGCGACTAACTGCCCGGAGCAAGTGGCTATTTGCTGGCAAAATCGCGCTGCCAAAATTTAGGGAGTCCGTTACGGAACTCCCAAGCTTTGCAGTGTCACAAAAGTCTTAACTAGAAACTTAAATCACGCCCCAAAAGTGAAGCAGGCCTTGACCGGAAACCAATTCAATGATGACAGCGGCAGAGAAACCAATCATCGCCAAACGACCGTTCCAATTTTCGGCTCCTTCGCTGAAGCCCCAGTTCCAAGCGTTGCGTTTTTGTTCTTGCATAGTGCGAACTCCTTTCGTTAACTTGTGTAAGGCTTATGTAAATAAATATAACATTACTTGATAAAAATGCAAGCTTGTGATTAGTGATATCGGTCACAACGGTCGTGAAGCGAAGCTATCCCGGAGGGAATCGACCTTGATGATTTTGGCTAACGAGGAAAAATAGCCAACTCGGTATCAGGGTCGAACAAGTGAATCTTGTCATGGGCGATGGCCAACCAAAGCTCCTCGCCAACTCGGATCGATCGCTCAGGAGGAACCCGCACTTGCATCCGCACCGCCGGAGCATCCGTCAAACAAACCCCCAAATAAGTTTCGTGTCCCAAAGCCTCTACAATTTCCACTTGTACCGAAAGATTTTTGGTAGCCGGAGGGTTAATGCTCAGATGTTCCGGCCGAATGCCCAAAATTAGCCCTCGCCCGTCATATTGTTGTAAACTTTTTGCCCAAATATCGGGTAAAGTAAAGCGAAATTGCGGGTGAGAAATCAACAGCGGAGCACTAAATTCCACCGACAAGAAATTCATCGGCGGAGAACCGATAAACTCAGCAACAAATAGATTAGCCGGCTTGTTATAAAGCTCTAGAGGTCGAGCTACTTGCTGAATCTGGCCGACCTTCATAATAGCAATCCGATCGCCCATAGTCATCGCCTCAGTTTGGTCGTGAGTCACATAAATAGTTGTAGTTCCCAACTGTCGCTGCAACTGCACAATTTGCGATCGAGTTTCCGCCCTCAATTTCGCATCAAGATTCGATAACGGTTCGTCCATCAAAAAAACTTCAGGATTTCTAGCCATCGCCCTACCCAAAGCTACCCGCTGCTTTTGCCCTCCCGAAAGTTGTTTCGGCAAGCGATTTAAAAGAGATTCTATTTGCAATAATTCAGCTACCTCTCGCACTCGTTTTCCTACAGCCTTTTCCCGTTCCGACAAATAGCGCAAACCCGGAGGCAACTTGCGAGTCGCTCCTCCTAAAAAGTCCTCAAACAAAGGATAAATTAGATGATTTTTAAAAGAATGAGAAGGTAAATTATTAATAACCTCTTCTACCTTATTCCTGATCTTTTCTATCTTCTGGATGTTTCCTTCTTCTCCTTGTATCTTCCCTCTTCCTTCTTCCTTCTTCCCTTTTCCTTCTTCCTTCTTCCTTCTTCCTTCTTCCTTCTTCCTTCTTCCTTCTTCCTTCTCCCTTTCCGAGCGGCGCAATCCAAAGGCGAGATTATCGTAAACTGTTAAGTGAGGATAGAGAGCATAATTTTGAAATACCATAGCGATATCTCGGTCTTTAGGAGGCAAATCGTTAA
>NZ_JAUBQR010000480.1:0-1033 GCF_036701385.1 Microcoleus sp. Pol12B4
CCGGAGTTGCGGACTGTGCAGTTGGTTCTGGCTGAGTTTCAGGAACAGTTTACTAGCAGTTGGCAGTTGTTGATGGCGGCGGTGGTAATTGGAACAGTGCCGGTGGTATTGCTGTTTTTGGCCGGTCAACGACAGTTTATACGGGGGATTGCGGCGACGGGGATTAAGAATTGAGTTGGAAATGCTTCGCAATTAAGTTGGTCGTCAGATGTTGAACCATTCTCAAGAACAGGCAAGATGCCTGTTCCACAAATACTAAATATTCTTGTGGAACAGGCATCTTGCCTGTTGCTGACATTGGTTCCAGATGTGAGTGTGTAGTCACTCGGCGATTGAACTCGCTACTATACAAACGAAGTCCACTTTAAGCGGACTAACAGATAAAGGGGATATCAAAGCTGTATTATGTGAATCTATGCAAAAACTCGGTTTATTTTTATTTATCGTATCTTTCCTACCGTGGTTGGCAGTCTTATTTGTTGTGCCGTTCCTGCCGCTGGACCTTACCCAAAAAACTACTTTATCTGTAGTTCTAGCTGTTGTGGCCGAAGTGTGTTTTTGGATTAGCGTCGTGCTGTTGGGGAAAGAAGTCGTTACCAAATATCGGCGTTATTTGAATCCACGCTATCTTTGGAAAAAAATCAGAAGTTTTAACCGCAGATGAACCGGAATCGACGCAGATAAGGAGCCGGGAGGTTGGCTTTTATCTGCGGTCAAGGTTGAGCTATTCGCTGAAAATTTGCAAGCGAATAGAGCGTTCTCCGTCTCCGAAATCCACTTCAATCTTTTCTCCCGAAAGAGTGTCCAAGCATCCCAAAAGCAACCGCAAATTGGGTGTGCTTGCTCCTGTATCCACGTACAATCTATCTGCCAAACTGCCTAAACGCTTCCAAATTGTGTAGAGTTTGACTACTGTTTGTTCTAGCTGTGCGGCTTGTTTTACAACGTCGGCGGTGGTTCCCAAACAGCCTACTCGCAAAGATTCTTCTAAGGCCATTTCCATGTCTAAGTGAGACTGATTGAGAGCTTGCAC
>NZ_JAUBQR010000481.1:0-1028 GCF_036701385.1 Microcoleus sp. Pol12B4
TTTAACATCCTGAGGCTGTACGTCGGACACTTCGGAAACAGATGTCTCCTGACCTTGAACTTTTACAAAGTCATCTTTAACATCCTGAGGCTGTACGTCGGACACTTCGGAAACAGATGTCTCCTGACCTTGAACTTTTACAAAGTCATCTTGAACTTCCTCTTTCAGAGTCGGGGCAATGTTTTGAGGTTCGGTTAGGGCGATCGCACTTGATGGTAATGAGTCTAGAGACTGGGCAAATGTACTATCCTGAAACGTGAGTACAAGTAATATGGGGAAAATTGACAAAAAATACTGTATTCGCATAAACTCCTTTTCATAAGATATTTTTGTAACAATATAATATGATTGATTCAGGATTTACGCAACTGGCACATGGTGATGAGTGCGTAAGCGTTGCCCTCGTAGAGGATCGCACTCCTGAGTCAGTTCGGACGATCCTCTTCGAGGGCTGTGCTAACGACGGATTTGGACTATCCTAGACGGACGTTGGCGATCGGCAATAAACCAGGTTTAATCGAATTCGCGATCGCACATACGGGATTTTTGAGAAGGTGCGATCGGCAAACCAATTTTGCGCTTTGTTGATAGAAGAGTCGGGAGTTCAACTTGCTGATATACTCTGGCTTATACTTTTAGGAAAAAGTATAAATAAATCCACCTAATTAAACCTAAGATCGGAATGGCTAACAAGCTGGCTTTACAAGCATTCTTCCTTCTACTTAGCACCATCAAACCGTTTTAGCAATTGAATTTGTTGACAAGGGATTCCCTCAAAGTAATTAAAGCAAGACCAGTTAGTAAGGGAATTAGTTTGGTGTTCTTTTTGCAAGACATCTAATCCCTTAAAATGTTTCTTCTCCTGTGGGTTCTTGGTGGACAAGACCTCGCTTTTTAAGCCGATAATTCGCTACAACTGGGTAAACCACACCGCGTATCCGATTGATCGCACCTACTGGACGATGAACTGCTAAGCCGTTCCAGGGAGAATATCTCAGGTTTTCGTTGAAATCAGATTGTTTTTCATA
>NZ_JAUBQR010000482.1:0-1022 GCF_036701385.1 Microcoleus sp. Pol12B4
GTTTAATCCCCGAGTATTTGGGGCAGAAAATCGCTGAGGGGGTGCGACAAAGATTGCTGGGCGAGCGATTTTAGGGCTAGTTAGCGATGATCTCTAAATAACTAGATTTCTCTAAGTAGACATTATTTTACAGAAGTTTTCCAGTGAGATAGGGCACAAAGATTGGCACTATTGTTCGTACAAACGAGTCTAGATAGCGGTTATTATAAACACGGGAGACCACGAAACCATGTTTTCAAGATTTTTAAGTTTGATGGCGTACTTTATCTACAAAATAACCGCTCTCATAGAAAAGATGTACCAGACACATAGGGGAGTTTAACCAGCAATATAGCAATTCTTCCAGGAATCGTAAATTTTTTACCCCACCCCAACCCTCCCCGAACCCGCTCTGAGTTTGTAATAAATTCACAAATTATGCGAGGATTGCTATATAGCTGACTTTTTTTAGTTCGTAAAATCAGCTTGCGGAACTACACGCAAAAGTCGTAACTATTCGCAACAATTTCCTAAAATTACCTATTACCTCTTTCAAAACCAGGTATAAGTAAGGCTACTTAGCTATAGAAGTGATAGATTAAAGCATTGTTAAATTATCAAAATTTTTCTAGTTAAATAGTTAAATATGGAAGGTACAAATTTATTTTTTGACTAGACTCCTAAAATATTTGTTATCGAAATTGCTACTGAAATACCGAGAATTTACGATTTCTAAATCGGCTAAAACTGGGGAAATTTTCGCCGCAAAATGCGCTTAAAGAATCGCGCTGATGTATGTCATCCTTGCGAGTATCATACAGCAGACAGAAATTTGAATACTGCAAAAAACATAGAACGCTGGGAGAGAAGGAATATTTATTCCAGGGCGGTCGGATAAAAGGGCAAGTTAGGCCAAGATTGCCAGTGAAGTGGACAAAAATCTTGTAGCGTTAACTTAAGACCGCACGTTGCAGCAGGAAGTAAGAGGTAAATCGATAAAGTTGAGTCTTCTTGACTTACTTATAGCGCTTCTTGAGTAGATG
>NZ_JAUBQR010000026.1:0-45337 GCF_036701385.1 Microcoleus sp. Pol12B4
CGAGAGAATACGCTTTCATTAGGTTTGACTACAACAATGATATTTTGTTGTACCTCATTACAGCGGAATCCGCTGTAAAAGCTGGCATTAACAGCGCTCCGGGGCTGGTTTACCTGCATTTTCTGTTTGTATGAAAGATTAGCGTGACCCAGCCCCGGAGCAATCTGAGATTATAAAAATCTGCCACATAAGAAATATAACACCCAGAAATAATGACTAATGACCAATGACTAATAACTAATGACTACTTGAGCTTTTCAATCTCAAATTGTGCATCTTTGTAACCGCCGGTAAGTCCTTGATCTAAAAACATTTTGCCGGCTTTTTCTAAATCGCTAATTGCTCCTGCTTTGTCTCCCAATGAGCGACGAACCATCCCTCTACCGTAGTAAGCAGCAGCATAATTCGGACTGATCCGAATAGCTTGCACGTAATCGGCGATCGCACTATTGTAATTCTTTAACTCCTGATAAATCTTAGCCCGATTGGCATAAGCTTCAGCATTGTTGGGATTGAACCCGATTGCTGCTGTAAAATCTGCGATCGCCCCCTGCGCGTCACCCCCTGCGCTGCGAGCTAAAGCACGATTGTTATAAGCATTATAATCATTCCGATTCACTTTCAGCGCTTGAGTGCAATCGGCAATTGCTTTCGGATAATCCTTCAAATTTAAATAAGCAATGCAGCGATTGTTGTAAGGAACCCCATCCTCCTCGCTCAGCGAAATTGCCTGAGTGCAATCGTCAATTGCCGCTTGATGCGCTCCCAAATTCAACTGCGTGCTGCAACGATTAGCGTAAGCATCTCCACTCTTGGGATCGATCGCAATTACCTGCGAATAATCCGCCAAAGCTCCCTGATAATCTCCTAGGTGAAAGCGAGCTCTCCCCCGACTGTAAAAAGCATCAACATTCTTAGCATCAAGTTTAATTGCCTCAGTATAATCTCCTATCCCGCCCTGCAAATCGCCACTCCCAGCACGAGCCAACCCCCGCGAATGATAAGCTTTAACAAGGTTCGGCTGCAACCGAATTACTTCGGTAAAATCCTGAATAGCCATCTTGTAGTCTTGCAGTTCTAAATAAGTAACTCCTCTTTCATAATATGTATCAGCATCCTTGGGCTGGAGATTCAAAGCTTGAGTGTAATCCTCAATCGCCCCGCGCTTGTCGTTAAAATCGTGACGGGCTAGCCCGCGGTTAAAATAAGCAGGAACATATTTAGGATTGAGAGCGATAGCTTGAGAATAATCCGCAATAGCTTCTTGATATTTTTTTAAATCATAATTAGCATTACCCCGCCAATAAAAACTTTCAGCATTTTTAGGATTCAATTGAATTGACTTATTAAAAGCCTGCAAAGCTGCCGCCGCATCTTGATTGCGAGACTTTTCCACTCCCTCTTCGTAATATTCCTTAGCTTTAAGCGGATTCGGGCGGCTCCAATAACTCAACAAAAATATCAGAACTATCGCCGCCCCGACGCCAGCCAAAATCAGCAACCAAAAGCGACTTCCCAAACGTGAATAAAAACTATCAGAAGACACCAAGCTGGGAGCAATACTTTTCTTGTGAGCCGTATTGACAGGCTCTTGGCGGTGCCTCAACTTGCTGAGAGCTACCAAAACTTCCTCCGCAGATTGATAGCGCTTGGCAAATTGGTGACAGACCATTTTGTCAATTATATTGGCTAATCCCACAGAACATTGAGCTCGGTTTCGCCATACAATTTCCCCCGTATGAGAAGGACTCGGATCTTGCAATTTGGGCAAATCCGTACCGGGTAAACCAGTGATAGCTTGGACTGCCATCATCCCGACTGCATAGAGGTCGCTGCTAAATTGCGGGTTGCCTTGAAATTGTTCGATCGGCATATAAGCCGGAGTTCCCGTAGCAATGGTGCGCGGAAATTCTGTATCGTAGTCACTGACGTGACTCGCAACTTCTTTAACCGAACCGAAGTCAATTAAAACTAATTTGCCGTCTGGTTTGCGACGGATTAAGTTGGAGGGATTAACATCGCGGTGAATCACTCCCTGAGAGTGTACGAAGGCGAGAACTTGTAACACTTCTTGCAACAGATCCAGCACACGTTCTTCTCGCCAAGGTTGACCGGCTACAATTTCCCTATTTAGGGCGTGTCCGGGGACAAACTCTTCGACGAGATAGAACTGATTGGCTTCTTCAAAATAAGCTAGTAAAAATGGAATTTGATCGTGTTTTCCCAGCTTTTCTAATATTTCTGCTTCTTGTTTAAATAAGCGATAAGCTGTTTTGAGAACTGTGGAAGTGTTGCTGGGAGGGCGCAGTTGTTTGACGACACATTGAGGGTGGCCCGGTCGGCGAGTATCGACAGCTAAATAAGTTTGTCCAAAAGCTCCTGAACTGAGAATCTGCACTACGCGATAACGCCTGTCTAAAAGTTGACCAACCATGTTCATATCTATAAGTGAGAATTGGTAACGGGGAGGTGGTAATTTTGAATTGGTAACGGGGAGTTGGTAACGAGAAGTTGGTAATTGGGAATTGGTAATTTGGTCTTTTTGTTTCTTCCTTCTTCCTTCTTCCTTCTCCCTTTTTTCTTCTTTTTTTAACATCTGAATGGTGACTAATATTTTATTTAGGGTCGTTGATTTGTGCTTGTGCGTTTTGGAAACCATCGGCTCTTCCTTGTTCTAGGAAGAGGGTTGCAGCTTTCTGAAAATCCTCGATCGCCCCGGTACGGTCTTTGAGTAGGCGGCGGACGAGGCCTCGGCTGTAAAAAGCGCTAGCATTGTTGGGGTTGAGCCGCAGCGAGTGAGCGAAATCCTCAACCGCTAAAGGGTAATTTTTTAGTTCTGAGTAAATAGTACCGCGATTGCTGTAAGCTACTGCATCGCTTGGATTGAGCCGAATTGCTTGAGTAAAATCTTCTAAAGCTCCCTGCTTGTCTCCCGAAGCCGATCGAGCTAATCCTCGATTGCTGTAGGCTTTGGGATTGTTGCCGTTGAGTCCGATCGTCAAACTGCAATCTTCGCTGGCCTTTTGAAATTGTTTTAAATTCAGATAAGCAACGCAGCGGTTGTTGTAAGCTGCTTCATCTTTTGGATCGAGGCGAATTCCTTCGGTGCAATCTGCAATCGCTTTGTCATAGGTGGCCAAATTCAAGTAAGCGCTGCACCGATTGGTATAAGCATCAGCGAGATCTGGTTGCAATTCGATCGCCTTAGTATAATCTTCCATCGCTCCTTGATAATCTGCCAGATTAAACCGCGCTCGACCGCGACTGTAGTATACGCCAGCTTGTTTGGGGCTAATTTGAAGGGCTTGAGTAAAATCTGCCATTGCTCCTGTTTTGTCGCCAGCAGCCGATCGAGCTAACCCCCGATTGCTGTAAGCTGTAGCATCGTTGGGACTGAGGCGAATTGCTTGAGTGTAGTCTTCAATTGCCGTGCGGTAGTCGCCCAAATCGTAGTAGGCTAAACCCCGCTGAGAGTATGCCTCACCGTCGCTGGGATTGAGTCGCACTACTTGGGTGAAATCTTCCACTGCGCCCCGCTTGTCCCCGATGTCGAGGCGGGCCATACCTCGATTGTAGAGAGCTTTGGTGTGGCTAGGATTGACTTTAATTGCTTGCGTGTAATCCTGTATTGCTTGCTCGGTTGCGCCCATGTCGTAGCGAGCGTTTGCCAGCTTGTAGTAAGTTTCCGCATCGCTGGCATTCAGGGCGAGCGCTTGAGTATAATCGGCGATCGCGCCTGTTGTGTCACCTTGCTGCGCCTTGGTAACGCCGCGGGCTAACAATTCTTTTGCCCTCCCCGGAGTTTGACTCTGCCAAAAGGAAATTATGACAGCAGTCAAGATTAAAGCTGCCGCTGTTGCAGCCAATAGCAGCAGTTTGGTTTGGCTTTGTCTTCGCGGTTGACTCATAGCGTCCGTGATGATTGTGGCTGGCGGCGGCTCAACCTCCAATTTTACGGCGATTTGTTTGAGGTCGGCTAAAACTTCAGCGGCCTCCTGATAGCGTTCCTCGCAGTCAGGGCGCACCATTCGATCGATAATATCTGCTAGGGCTGCCGAACAAGTTGCCCGGTTTCGCCAGGGAATTTCGTTTTTGTTGCTTTTTAAGGCACTCAATTCGTTGGGTGAGAGTCCCGTCACGGCAAGCTGAGCGATCGAACCTAGAGCGTAGATATCGCTATTGTAACGGGGGTTGCCGCTCAATTGCTCGATCGGCACGTATAACTCCTGAGCCGCCAAATCCTGTTTTTTTGCCACAGGCCGTTTAACAGAGTTCGGGGAGGTTTGCGACAACAAATGACAGTTAGCAAGTTCCGGGTTAATTTCTTTGTCTAAGCTAAAGTCTACCAATACAAATTTGCCGTCTGACTCGCGCCGGATTGCTCTGTCTGGTTGAATTCTGCGGTGAATGAAACCTTTCTCGTGGATGAACACCAAAATTTCTAATATTTCTGATAGCAGACCAATTACTTGGTCTTCATCCCAAGGTTGACCGGGTATTATTTCTTGACTTAAAGGTAATCCAGCAATAAATTCTTCAATTAAGTATAAACTTTGATTTTCCTCAAAATACGCCAATAATTCCGGGATTTTGTCGTGTTTTCCCAATTTTTCAATTATTTCTGCGTTTCTTTGAAATAAAACTTTGACTAATTCTGGAGTTTGCGAACTTGTGCCGGGTAGCCGCATTTCTCTAACCGTGCATTGCGGATACCCGGGACGGTGAGTATCTGCTGCTAGATAAGTTTTTCCCACCTCACTTGAGTCTGTGACTTTAATGATGCGGTAACGTCTGTCTAGAAGTTGACCAATCATGCTTTGCCCTCTACCCTATCAATTTTCCATTATCGCATGAAATCAGGAGACATCACTTTGGTGTCAAACTTTTAGCTATTGATTCGGGTGTGCCAAGCAGCCGAAAAAATTGCCAGTAGTAGGACTACAGGTGCTGGAAATTTAAAGGCTATCGCCCGGACTTTGAGCCTTATCTGAATTTGAGCAGTCCTGGACGCAGTGTTAAAAGCCGGGATGCAGTATTTCCCTAAAAAAAAACAATTTCTGCGTCGAGGACTATAGCATTAAGATTAGTCCCAGTCTGCTGCTCGTATCCGTTGATTTTAGATGAAACCACTAAACTTATAGTATAATTTAGTAACCGAGCAACAGATGACTTAAAATGAACGTACAACTCGTTGACTCCCTAATTCAAGTTATCTTATCTCTCTCCGCAGACGAGCAATTAGCTATTACGGACAAATTACTAGAAAACATCCCGTACCCTTCGACTCAGGAACTTATGCAGCTCGATCAAAGTGGTTGCTGTTTTGACTTTTTGCATGACTAACCTGATATTTACACGATAGAAGATGGAGAACCTATTGCGTGAGACTAAAAAAAGTAAAAATTAGGCATTTGAATGCAATTAAATCATTTTGACTGAATTAAAAAAATCAAATTATTCCTATATAAATATTCTTCCTTGTTCCTTGTTCCTTCTACTTAGAGTCATTAAAAATGTCTGAATCATTAACAAAAGGAGGAACGATCGCAGCGATCGCAACTGCCATAGTTCCCCAAC
This sequence comes from Microcoleus sp. Pol12B4, assembly GCF_036701385.1. Classification (NCBI taxonomy): domain Bacteria; kingdom Bacillati; phylum Cyanobacteriota; class Cyanophyceae; order Oscillatoriales; family Microcoleaceae; genus Microcoleus; species Microcoleus sp. Pol12B4. The sequence continues at coordinate 5,578 of NZ_JAUBQR010000026.1, forward strand.
AAGGCAGCGTCGGCATTGTGCGAGTTTCCGGTTCCGCAGCCTTAAAAATTGCCGAAACTCTGTTTCGCGCCCCAGGACGGCAAATATGGGAGTCTCACCGCATTCTTTACGGCCACATCCGCCGCCCCAAAACTCAAGAATTAGTCGATGAAGCTTTGCTGCTAATCATGAAAGCACCGCGTTCTTTTACTCGCGAAGATGTGGTGGAATTTCACTGTCACGGCGGCATTATGGCTGTGCAGCAAGTCTTGCAGTTGTGTTTGGAAAATGGGGCGAGATTAGCGCAGTCAGGAGAGTTTTCGCTGCGAGCTTTTTTGAACGGGAGGCTCGATTTAACTCAAGCTGAAAGTATCTCAGATTTGGTGGGAGCAAAATCGCCCGCTGCTGCACAAAGTGCTTTGGCTGGTTTGCAAGGAAAATTAGCGCAGCCAATCCGCAAATTGAGAACAACTTGTTTGGACGTGCTGGCAGAAATTGAGGCAAGAATTGATTTTGAGGAAGATTTGCCACCTTTAGATGAAGCTAAAACTTCTTTAGAAATCAATCATGTTTTGGAGGAATTGTCAACAATTTTGGCAACGGCAGATCGTGGAGAATTGTTAAGAACCGGTTTGAAAGTAGCGATTGTCGGGCGACCGAATGTGGGAAAATCGAGTTTGTTGAATGCGTGGAGTAAGAGCGATCGCGCGATCGTCACGGATTTACCAGGTACGACGCGGGACGTGGTAGAATCGCAGCTAGTTGTCGGCGGCATTCCGGTGCAGGTGCTCGATACTGCGGGCATTCGAGAAACCGAAGACAAGGTAGAAAAAATTGGTGTTGAGCGATCGCGCGCCGCAGCAAAACAAGCCGACTTAGTGTTGTTGACAATTGATGCGGAATCTGGCTGGACAGAGGAAGATTGGGAAATTTACGAACAAGTAAAGCACCGCCAGCTCATTATAATTATTAACAAAATTGACCTAGTAACAACAATTCCTAAATTACCTTTTACCCCTGAAATTAACGGCATAGTTACCGCAGCCGCAGCCCTCGATCGAGGCATAGAAGAGTTAGAAACAGCAATCTTAGATGCCGTCAGCGCGGGAAATTTGCAAGCAGCAAACTCAGACTTAGCAATCAACCAGCGACAAGCAGCGGCGTTAACCAGAGCTAAAATTTCTCTGGAACAGTGCACAGATACTATAAGCAACAAATTGCCTTTAGATTTCTGGACAATAGATTTGCGCGGGGCAATTCAAGCATTGGGGGAAGTTACGGGCGAAGAAGTGACAGAATCCGTGCTCGACAGAATATTTAGCAGGTTTTGTATTGGTAAATAGTCATAGAAAAAGAGTAAATTAAATAGGTAAGCTGTCTGGCATTTAAGTTGTATTTTTAGGGCGGGCGTCCCGCCCACCCCACAAAAATTTCACTTTTTATGGAACACCGAATTTCACTCTTTTTGGAACAGACCTCTTGCCCGTTCTTGAGAATGGTGTAAGATGTTAATTTCATCAAACTTGATTGTAAAATTTAGATGCGCCTGGGCTTAGTGAAGCAATACTACTGACAAATAACAACTAACTTATTGTCACGATCGAGGTCTTCCAAGACTTGTAATATAAAGCACAGCTTCACCCGCCGGAATACCTAGAACGTCATTGACCCGATCGTCAAAAAAGCCCGCGATACCGCTGACACCCAAACGCAGTTGCATAGCTGCTAAATTCAACCGCTGGCCCAAATGACCCGCGTCCATGTGCAAATAGCGGTAAACTCGATCGCCATATTTTGCTACAGCCCGGTTCAAATCGGCCGTGTGAAATAACAGCGCCCCCGCATCTCTGCCCAAGTCTTGCCCCAAGCACAAAAAATGCAACTCCCTGCGGAAATTTTTAAACCGAATTTGCCGCAATTCTTGAGCTTTTGGAGCGTAATAGTAACAGCCTTCTTCTAACCCATTCACTCCCGAAACAGCAATAAAAGTCTCGATCAAACTTATATCGAAATAGTCTGGATAACCGTCTAATCCTTGGTCGATATAGTGCTGGGGCTGGTAAGTAAAATCGAGCATAGCTAGCAGTTCGCCCAAGCTCAAAGAAGCACCTGTATAAGCACGGGTCGAACGCCTTTTGAGCATAGTGTTTTCTAAACTTTCCAGGTTCACTCCCCAAGGAATGGAAGGAGTGACTGTCGAAACTTTAGTACAAAATGGAAAGTTATATTTATCCTCTAATTCCCCTTCACTTTCCTCAATTTTCCAGCCGTCAGATCCGGTAGGATCTGCTTCTAAATGCGTGGCTTTGTGGAGGTATTTTAACAGTTGACCGTCGGAAATTTTAGGGTAATCTGTGGTGGTGTTTCCGGGCAAAGCTGTTTTAAATTTAGGCAAGTTTTGGTCAATATCTAGCAAGTCGGCTAAAGCAACTACACAAATAGCTCCTTCTTGCTCCGAGTCGATGTACAGTAATTCATTGACAGCTTCGTCGGCGAATCCTCCAATCAGGTGAGGTCGGTAATCGTTGACGGCGCAAGCTAACTCGATATTACTCAATAAATGACCGGTGTCTAGAAAAATTCGCCTATAAGCTCGGTCTTCGTAACGCCAAGAAGAACGGAAAAAAACAGTGGTAATGGCGATCGCCAATTGGGTATTTTCTAGCGCTGGCGGCTGGAAACAAGCGGCTTGCAATGATGGCCAAACTTGACTGTCCCAAAAATGAACAAGTGAATGAGTTCTGCACTGATAGTTGTACAGTCCGGCCGGCAACTGGGCAGTACCACGGGAGATTAAATAAACCTCTGCTGGGTAGAGTCCACCCGCCGACGGTGCAGATCGCAAATACAGGTAGCTATCGTCTACCGTCTGCACTTTCGCCGTCAACCCGTAGCTGCACAGCAACAAGCTAGATAACCGATGCCACCAAGCGGCATCGGGATCGGCATCGGCATCCTCCGAGGGGGCTTTTAGATAAGGCTTGAGGTCAAAATACGCTCCAATTTTATATTCTTTGAAAGGCACAGGTTGCTCTGTCCAATCTAGCTGTTTACTTTTAGCAGCAATGGTTTCAGGGTCGTATTTTGTCCGTTCGTGGTAGTGCTGAGCAATGGAGAGAGGAAGTTCTGGCATATTTCAGTAGAGGATTCGCTTTGGTTTCTCGATCTTGACATTACTAACCGCTTACTGGTTGAGCAAGGCAGAAATTTACAAATATAAAAAAAATCTTAGAAAAAATGCGACTGTTGTTACACAAGCTTAACATAAGAAGAGACATAAGTATAAATACGCAGAATAATAACCATTAATTACTGTTATGGATTGGCTGCAGTAGCTGTCGTCATGAGGAATGAAAATGCAAAAGCTAAGCGCTGAGGAATTGCTTGCTCAGTATGCTGAGGGCCAGCGAAACTTTAACGCCGTTGACTTAAGTGAACATAACTTGTTTCAAGCAGATTTAACAGAAATAAATCTTTCTGGTAGCATTCTGAGGCGAGCTTATTTGCCCTACGGAAATTTGACTCAAGCCAATCTTTATAAAACTGATTTGCAAGATGCTGAATTGGGCGACATTCAACTTTATCAAGCTAACTTGTCGGAAGCAACTTTATCAAGAGCTAACTTATCAAGAGCAAATTTGCGTCACGCCAATTTGCAAGGTGCTAATTTGCAGAAAGCCAATTTGCAAGGTGCGGATTTGTACAATGCAGATTTGACAAATGCCGATTTGAGATATGCGGATTTGAGCCGAGCTAATTTGGAAAAAGCAAAGTTAAGCAAAGCTCAATTAGCGGGCTGCAACTTATTTCGATCGCGCTTGGTTGATTTATCAGAAGCCGAGTGCGATCGCACTACTATCGGACCCGAAGGCTATTGATGATTTGCAGCGGCTAGTCTAGGGCGTAGGGGGATCGCCCTTTTTAAAATTTCTTAACATTTCTCGACACGCGGGAAAATGTGAGTTACAGTCGTAGAGAACTTATCGCTCCGCAACATAGACAATAAATAACACATTTTTCCAGCGAAAAAAAGGCTAAAATTTATGAATTCTCCTGACGAAAAATCCAGAGAACTCCGGCACAAAGAACAAGAACTGCGGAAGCGAGAACAAGAACTTCGACTCCGCGAACTAGAAGCCGAAATCGACCGCTCAGTGCCCGAACATCTAACAAGCAAGTACCAAGAACCCGACAGCCAAGCTAAGGGCAAACTCAAACAGTGGCGCAGAAAAATTATAGCAGCAGCTCAATTTACAGGCATTGTCATTGCTGTTGTTGTTGCAGTTCGCATAGCATCTTGGCTGGCAGCCGCCCTGATAGTGGGAGGCATTGCTTTGATAGCTTACAAAATGTTTATTGAAGAAGACAGAAGTTGAAAATCCCAAGCCGGGAAATATTAGGAAATACCCATGAACATTAAAGTAGAAACTAGCAATTTTCTCAACGATTTAGAGCGCGTAGCCGCCGTACGCCGAGAAATTGCCGCTCGCCTCAGCAACATCGCGACAGCCATCAACCTATCAGAATTAGCCGCAGGAGAAGCATCGGGAAAACTCGGTTTAGAAACAGACAACGCTGACATCAATGTCGCCAGTAAAAACTTGCGCCAAGGAGTTTTTCGGCTGCTAGTGCTAGGCGACATGAAACGCGGAAAAAGCACTTTTCTAAATGCGTTAATCGGCGAAAACTTACTGCCTAGCGACGTAAATCCCTGTACAGCTTTACTGACGATTTTGCGCTACGGTTCAGAAAAAAAAGTTACCGTTTATTTCAATGACGGCAAAAGCCCCAAACAGCTAGATTTTAAAAGTTTTAAACAGAACTACACAATTGGCCCCGCTGAGGCAAAACGCTTAGAAGAAGAAAAGAAACCAGCATTTCCAGATATCGACTGCGCCGTAGTAGAATATCCCTTACCTTTGCTGGCAAAAGGCATAGAAATAGTAGACAGTCCCGGACTAAACGATACAGAAGCCCGCAACGAATTATCTCTCGGTTATATCAACAACTGCCACGCTATTTTGTTTGTACTCAGGGCAACTCAGCCTTGCACAATGGGTGAAAGACGCTATCTAGAAAATTACATCAAAAATCGCGGATTGAGCATTTTCTTTCTGATTAATGCTTGGGACCAAGTACGAGAAAGTTTGATTGACCCGGATGATCCTGAAGAATTGGCAGAAGCCGAAGAGAAACTGCGACGGGTTTTTCAAGCTAATTTGGCTGAATATTGTTTAACAGAAGGGCACGATATTTACGACGAGCGAGTGTTTGCAATTTGCTCAATTAAGGCACTCAGGTTGCGGATGAAAAACCCGGATGCGGATTTGGCAGGAACTGGTTTTCCCGAGTTTATGGCCGCATTGAATACGTTTTTAACCCAGGAAAGGGCGATTTCAGAATTACGTCCGGCGAGGACTTTGGCGCGTCAAATTTCTGCTCGCGTCCGCGAAGCTGTTGGGCGCAGATTACCATTACTCAATCGCGATGTCAATGAGTTGAAGGAAAAGATTAATTCAGTTGAGCCGGAGTTTAAAAAGCTGACTCACATTCGCGATGAATTTCAACAAGAAATTATCGAAGTTAGAGATACTAAATCGCGGGCGATCGCAGATTCTTTCCGCACCTACGTTCTCAGCTTAGAAAATACCTTTGAAACAGATTTTTTGCGGTATCAACCGGATCTGAAATTTCTGGATTTCTTCAGCCAAGGCAAGCGAGAAGCCTTTGAAGCATCGCTAAAACGAGCATTAGAGCAGTACATCAACGACAAATTAGCAGCTTGGACTCTCACAGCAGAACAAGAGATGAATTCCGCATTTTCCCAGCTATCGAAAAGTGCGGCAAATTACGGAGCATCTTACACGAAAGTGACGGAAAAAATCACAGAAAAACTGACTGGGCAAAAAATACCAGCAGCCGTCAGCAACTCAAACGAAGATAACTCGCCCGCTTGGGCAAAATGGGCGATGGGATTGTTCTCCTTAACGACCGGAAATCTGGCGGGCGTAGCAATGGCAGGAGCGGGTTTTGATTGGAAAAATATCCTGCTTAATTTAATCACTGTGCTAAGCGTTAGTACAATTCTTGCTAGTTTGACTGGGATTGTTTTGGGACCGCTGTACTTGGCTTTATTGGGGATGGGTGTTGGGTTTTTGCAAGCAGACGGAACTCGCAAAGAGTTGGTGAAAGCCGCGAAAAAAGAGCTGGTGAAATATCTGCCGCAGGTGGCTCAAGAGCAGTGGCAGCCGATTCACGATGCTGTGAAAGAGTGCTTTGATGTTTACGGGCGAGAAGTGGGCGATCGCATGAATGCGGATATTAATTCTCGGAAAGCAGAGTTAGATAATTTGCTGGAACAAAAGGAATCTCGCGAGATTAATTGTCACGCTGAATCTGAGCGGTTGAAAAAATTGAAGGCTGATGTTTCTGCAGAGTCGCAGAGTATTGAATCGTTATATCAAGCTTTCCTAGCATCCGCTAAATGAAATAAAACAGCAATATGCAACAAACCGAAATTTATCAAAACCTGACCGACAATCTCAAATCAGCACTCGGTATTCTCGAACTTGACAAAAACTCCCAACTGTATCGAGATACCACCTCAATCTGCGACTATCTCGCCAAACCAACTTTTCAAATTGCTGTCTTTGGCCCGTTTAATTACGGCAAGTCAACTTTGCTCAATGCTTTGCTAAGAAATCGTGCTTTGCCGATCGACCTAGTACCCACTACAGGTGCTGCTATTTATGTCAACTACGGCGAGGAATTGCGCGCAAAAATTACCCTGAAAGACGGCACGGAAGTTAGCGAACCGGGGACTGATGTTTTGAAACGCTACGCCATCCTTGATGACGCGAGACAAATGCGGGGTGATGTGGCGGCTGTTAATGTTTACTGTCCTCACCCTTTCCTGAAAACGGGTGTGGAATTGCTGGATTTGCCGGGAACCAACGATCGGGAAGAACAGGATAATTTGGTTCGGGATAAATTGCTAACGGCTGATTTGGTTGTGCAGGTTTTAGATGCTCGCAAATTGATGACTTTAGGCGAACGAGAGAACTTGAGAGATTGGTTGAGCGATCGCAACATCAACACTGTCCTCTTTGTTGCCAATTTTCTCAATCTACTCGAACCAGACGACCAAAAACAAGTTTACAATCGCTTGTTGTTTGTTGCCGAAAGTTTTCGCTCGAACTTGCCGAACAATATCAGCAATATCTACCGCGTCGATGCTTTGCCGGCTTTGAGGGCGAGGCTGAAAGGAGATGTGGCGGCTGCCCAAACTACAGGAATTGCCACGTTTGAATCGGCTTTGCAAAGTATTGTGGCAGCTCAACAGGAACAACTAGCAGTTAAGTTGCCCAGAATTGAAGCTATAGCTACTAAAATTTGCCAATCTCTCCGAGCCAAAGCTGAAACTGTCACTGCAGAAATAGCAGCAGCTCAAAAAAAGCACAAAGACAAAATTGAAATTAAACAAAAAGCCGAAAAATTGATATCAAAAGGCTTTCAAGCCAGCGTTTCCGACTTCGAGATTTGGCTTTACCAGCCCACACTTTTGCAGCGGTATCAATCGGAAATGGCGCTGTCGCTTCAGGAAGGAAGTTTTGATGCGTGGAAGCTAAAATTTCAGCGAGAGGTCTTACATCAGCAGCAAACAATCGCAGAATGGGTAAATAAAGCTTGCGAATTCTTTGATAAAGAACAGCCGATCGCACTTTTGATTTCGTTTCCTCCAGCCCCGCAAGTCAGTTTACCGGAACCGCCACCACCTCCAGCTCAAAAGTCGATCGACAGCGAAGTGGCTCCAGTGGCGATCGCCACCGGCTTAGGTTGGCTGCTGGGCGGGCCTGTGGGAGCCGCAGTAGTCGGCGGTGCTAGCTATATTTTGAATAAAAGAACAGGGTATGAAAAGCCACCTGAATCGTCAGAAGCTTATCTAAATCAAGTAAATGAAATTTGCAGTGAGGCTGCTAAAAACTATCTCGCTCGCTTTAGCACCGATACTTTTTCCATGCTGCAACACTACAAGGAAATCGCCGGAAAAGTTATCTGTTTTCAAGACAGCAAAGAGCCGCTACAGACAAATATTCAGCAATACCAGATACAGTTAATCAATAATTTGTTAGAAAATATCGAATCCTGCCTTCAAATAACCAAATCTGTAATTAATGGCAAATGATCCGAACCGACCTTGCGGCCAGTACGAATCTTCAACACACCAATTTCTTTGCTGACTAAAAAGTGATCGATCGGAATATAAGCTAGCGGCATAAAAGTCGGCCAAGTCGGTAAAATACCAAACCCCGATCGCGCATTTCGCAAATTTCCGGTTTTTACCATATTTTTGTAGAAGGGCGACCACATTGTGGTATTGAAGTCCCCAACCACAATCAGCGGATTTTTGACTTGGGCGGCATACTCGCCGATGGCTGCTAGCTGTTTATTGCGATTGATAAAACTCTCCTGTTTGACTGGCACAGTCGGATGAGCAAGAATCAGAGAAATGATTTTACCTTGAAATTTAACATCCGCCGACAAGCTCTTTCTTCGATTTGAAAAGGCTTTAACAGAGGAATTTTCTAAAGGCAGCTTGCTGTATATTGCACTGCCAAATCTCTCAGATTCTTGCTGGGTAGAAGAGTAAGGAAAAATCTCGCTTAAAACCGATAATTCTTTTGCCCAAGTTGAGTTGACTTCTACAAAAACCGCGATATCAGGTTGTTCTGCTTTAACCAGCGAGATCACCTCAGAATATCGCCGATTACTCCTTAAAACATTGGAATGCAAAATCCGCAAGTTATGTCCGGGAGTTACTCCGGCAACTGCTGGCACTGGAAAATACCAAGGAACTATTTCCGCTAAATTAATAATAATGCAAAATGCGCTCACCAGCAACCATATTTTTTTTGAGCGCACAAGAGTGAAGAATATAAAAGTAGAGAAGCCCACCAGCAGATATTGTAGTTTAAAATGAGAACTCAATTCAAAAAAAATGTTTAATTCTCCCAGATAACCGACTATTGACAGTATGATATTTACAGTTGCTGCGATAATAAACCATTTTAAAATTACGTACTTCAAACTAAGGTTTTTGTTGGGGATGCTGTGCATCACCGCCCATTTGAGCTTGATTTTAAGGTCGTCAGTAATCGGCAATTTATCAATTTCTCTTACCAGTCGTTCTTCCTGTTCCAACACTCGCCGCTTTTGATAAAATCTCACCAGCAAGCTATCTACCACAAAATAACTAAAATAATTGGCAACAAATCCTACAAATACCAACACACCTAAACCGATCAGCATACCAAAGGAACCGCCGACTTTGACTAAACCCGACCAAACGGCTGCGTCACCTGTTTTCCCTGTAGCTAATATGGCTATAAATAGCATTAAAGCCGGCAATCCGATCGTGATTGTGTTTCTGATGAGAGAGTCCATTGTTTATCTTCTGTGCTAAGCTTTTTCAAATGGGGATATGGGTCTAAATCTCATAAATTTCTAACGGTAAGTTGTCGGGATCTCTGAAAAATGTAAATCGTTTTTCGGTGATCTCGTCAAGGCGAATTTCTTCTACTTCTACTTGTTGGGATTTTAAATAAGCAACTGATGCTTCTATCTCCTCAACTGCAAAAGCTAAATGTCTCAAACCGCAGGCTTCAGGATTGTTAACTCTTTCAGGAGGATGCGGAAATGAAAAAAGCTCAATGATGTCGCCGTTTCCGACTCGCAAATCTAATTTGTAAGAATTCCTCTCGGTTCGGAAAGTTTCTTTGATAATTGAACATCCCAATACTTCTACATAAAATTTCTTCGATGCTTCGTAATCCGAGCAAATAATCGCCACATGATGTATTGCTTTTATTTTCATATTAAAAAAGTTAGTTAGTGGCGTTTTTGCAAATGCACAGCACGCTATTGACAATTATATTTGACGATCGCAGACTCGGCGCAAAACCCTGCTAAATTCAGGGCGATCGGTCTTTATTTTCCCCCGCACAAATCTTAATCGAAAAATTTCTGTAAAAAAAGTACCCTACTTTGATAAAATGAGAGTTTTGCAGTCAATCACTCAATTTGCATCTCAGGAAACAAGCACTATGGCCCGTATGTATTACGACACCGACGCGAACCTAGACCTCTTAGCCAACAAAACGATTGCTATCATCGGCTACGGTTCCCAAGGACACGCCCACGCCCTTAACCTCAAAGACAGCGGCATGAATGTCGTTGTTGGTTTGTATCCCGGTAGCAAATCGGCAGCCAAAGCAACCGACGCGGGTTTAACAGTTCACCCGGTAGACAAAGCAGCCGCCGCCGCTGACTTCATCATGATTTTATTGCCCGATGAAGTTCAAAAAACTATTTACAAAGAACAAATCGAACCGAACCTTTCTGAAGGAAATGTTTTAGCATTTGCTCACGGTTTTAACATTCACTTCGGCCAGGTTGTTCCCCCTGCCAATGTAGACGTAGTAATGGTTGCCCCCAAAGGCCCCGGACACTTGGTGCGGCGGACTTACGAACAAGGGGAAGGCGTTCCGAGTTTGTTTGCAGTATATCAAGATGCTTCCGGTCAAGCGCGCGATCGGGCAATGGCTTATGCTAAAGGTATCGGCGGCACCAGAGCCGGCATCCTTGAAACCACTTTCCGCGAAGAAACAGAAACGGATCTTTTTGGCGAACAAGTAGTTTTGTGCGGCGGTTTGAGCGCATTAATTAAAGCTGGATTTGAAACTTTAGTTGACGCCGGATACCAACCGGAATTAGCTTATTTTGAATGTTTGCACGAAGTTAAACTTATCGTTGACTTAGTAGTAGAAGGAGGCCTCGCCAAAATGCGCGATAGCATCTCCAATACCGCAGAATACGGCGATTTAACTCGCGGCCCCCGCATCGTTACGGATCAAACCCGCGCCGAAATGCGGAAAATTCTCAGCGAAATTCAATCAGGCCAATTTGCCCGCGAATTCGTTCTGGAAAACCAAGCCGGCAAACCGGGCTTTACCTCCATGCGCCGTCAGGAAGCAGAACATCCTATTGAAGAAGTTGGTAAAGATTTGCGAGCTATGTTTAGCTGGTTGAAAAAGCACGCCTAATCAATTTTAGATTTTAGATTTTAGATTTTAGATGGGAAGACCAATCTAAAACAGTCCTGGAGGCATAACCTCTATTTGTAGGGTGTGCAATGCACACCTTACTGCTTTGAGGAAAATCTAAAATCTCAAGTTTAATCGATTTGAGATTGGAGGAAAAATCTAAAATCTACAATCTCAAATCTTCATGTTTGGTTGTGCTTCGCTTAACAAAAGCTACAAGAAAATGGCTGAGTATTATTAGAGGAACCGGGTTTCTCGCTGGTAGCTCAAAACTATCGACTGGGACTAGGACTTTTTTGCAATTTATCAATATCCTGTTGCCTTTTCTCGTTGAAATCTCTCGGCCTCAACCAATCTGGCCACAACCCCACGAAGAACTTTCGACTTGCTACGCTACTATCTCTTACAGGTTTGGGGAGAAAAGTTAAGGTGTCGCCGTAAAGGGTAAACAGGGCTGCAAACAGCAGCAACAGCGGGATAAGATTTTTTTTAGGCATGGCAGTTTGGGAGTAGAGTTTGTGAAAGCGCTTTGTTATATTTTGCCCTTGCACGGACAAAATATATCAGAGACAGCTTAAGAAGAAAAATACACCCTTCGGGGCTACGCGGTCGCGCAGAGAAAAGGAAAGACTGCTGCTCACAATATGAGGTCCTCTCAAACGACCACTACAAACACTTTTATTATAGGTGTTGGACCGGACATCAAATTATTAGCTAATGACTAATAGCCGTAAGGTGCGCACTGCGCACCCTACATAATTATTTTCGATGTCGAGACCTGTAGCAGATACTAAGGTTTTTGGGCGCTTACCTACTTAATTATTAATGACTACTTATTTCCTTGAATAAAAGTTTGCACTACTGCATTAATTTCAGGGGAAATTTCTGTTACCAGCCGCACCGGAATTTCATTTGTAGAGGCAAATTGTGCGTATTCTGGCGTTAGAAAAACTGCATATTTGTCAGCTTCTGGAGTTAGTTGAGCGGCGGTCGCTAAACTTACAGCTTTTATATAATTGCGTATGCTAGCAGCTTTGTCGCCAACAAGTTCATCCCCGGTAATTACTGTGCTAGGTCTGCGAACTTGGTTTAAAGTTGTACTGGGATCTTTGACGCTTAAGTGGGTTCCTCCTACAAAACCGACTAGCCATTTTGGAGATGGAATCTTTGGGAAGCCGGCAATTTGTTCTGCTAAGGCGGGAGTGGTTTTGTCCGCAGAAGATGCTACTATTAATGTGGGAATTTCAATTGAACTCAAACCCGTTTCTCCAAATAGTAATGAGGTTATGGGATTCATGGCGATCGCCCTTTTAATCCTCCCATCCCGCAATTGATACCGTTCTTCGGGCAATCCGGCCGCCGCGCACTGAATGCCTTCGCCTAAGCTGAACCCAATCAAATCTCCCTGACACCGCTGTTTGAGTGCGCTCAGTTGCAGTTCGGCACCGACCAAGGACAAGGCTGTGGCACCGCCGAAAGAATAGCCAATTATTACCGATGGGTCGATCGCGATTTTCCCCTGCAAATTATCATCAGTTTGGTTCAATTTTGTCAGTTCGTCGAGTACAAAACTGATGTCTTTGGGACGGTCTAAAAACTCTTGAGGAGCTAGCAAGGGACACTTTCCCGCCATCGCAGCATTGGTATTCGTCTCGTTGCTGCCCGGATGTTCTAAAGCTGCTACTACATAGCCGTGAGACGCCAAATGTTCGGCTAAGTAGCGCAAATCCGTGCGGACGGAACCCAACCCGTGAGAAAAGACGATCGTCGGTTTGTCGGCTGTCGCAGCTTTCGACCAATACACATCGACTTGAATACGCCGATTGCGGGCGCTATCGTTTAAATCTAGCGCCTCTACCTGCACGAAATTAGAGCCTGGCTGGGTTGGATCGAAAGGCAGGTTAAACACGGGTTTAACCGGTGCTAACTGAGGTGCGATCGCCGCCATAAAGCGCTGAGTTTGCCAAAAACTTGCGTTCATATTTCCCAAAACTGCGAAAGCTCGATCGAGATCCACCACGACCCGCGAACTCGGATAAGATTCAATAAAACTCAATACCGATAAGCCTTCCGGCGCATTTGCTCCCTGCAGCAGAGCCGCTCGCAGCGCTTCCACACCCCCACCGTCGCGCCTGGGTATCACTGTAGTCAAATCCGTCAGGATGGCAGTGCCGATGCCCGTATTTAGCAAGTTGCTCAGGCCGACTACATTTAAGGGAATTTTCGCTTGCAGCGCCCGAAAAATTTTACTCCGCTGTTCGGAGGACAGGAGATTGGCATAGGCTTGCAGTTTTGCCGGGACATTTCCTGTTTCTGCGAGTTCGCGCAAATCTGCCACCGATATTGAAGATTCTAAAATACCTTTGCGGACAACAACCGTTTCTGCAGCTTTTACAGGAGATGTCATGTCGCTGAAAGGATTAATCGAAATCGAACCCAAAACACTCGCCACCGAAGAAAACCATCTGAAATTTGGTCTGATGCTCATTTTTACCTTATTGAACTAGAGGGGGTAGATCACCATATTCTCAAAATTCTCCCAGATACCGAGAAATTGTCCTAGATGCCGAAAATTGTCTTCATCGGGGTGCGATCGGCAAAGCATCTACGCATATTTACTTGCCGATCGCACATTCGGTACCTAAGTGCACTTCTTGTGCGGGTGCTAACGATGATGAGTTGAAGGATTTTTTAATCGACCTCCCAAAAAATACAAACTTCGCGAGTGCAAAGAGCGATCGGCTCGCCCGATTAATTTTCCGAAAATTGCACGGCGCGCGTCCTGACTGGGCGTAATATTAATTCTGATGATACCGGATTTGATATTTATTAAGGCACTAAGCCAAGTTGCAGTAAAGGAAAGATTCAAAATAGGGTCTATCGATTAGCTATCAAAGCTTTGCCTAAAAACTATGTACGGCGATCAAGTGTATTTCAGAGTCGCCCAGCGGAAATTTTGCTAGCAATTCCGTTGGATTATGATTTAATATAGAACTTACACAATTGTCACAAATAGGCGGGTTAAATTTTAGGTATGCAGTTGCGCTTGTGGGCTCTTTCTTAAGCTAAGAGCCCACAAGCACAACTACATACTTTTGTTTAATTTGCCACTTGGCTTTAGTCTTCAAACATTAACTGCAGATGAATGCAGATTCATAACATCATCGGCGGTTAAAATCTTCCTCAAGATACAGGAAAATAAACAACAAGCATCGAAATATTTTGGTGAGTCCGAGCGATCGCTTCCGGTTCTTTGAGAGTTCCCGGTTTTTCCCACAAATTCTGTTGCTGAGGAATTGTTGTTAAAATGAGCAAATCGTGTTCTAACAAATTCTGCGAAACTAGCTTTATAAAATTTCCCCGCATCAGATTTACTGGTATCTCAGAAAGAATTTCCACCTCCGCCGCACTTTTCTGGCTTTTCTCCCGTTGTGTCTCCACCAACAACACTTGCAAACTCGCCTTAAGTTCCGCGGCCAAACTCTTAGCAATATCCACGGTTTCCTGAAATCCAAACCGCGTCAACTCGCTGTCAGTTACCGCCAAAATAACTCTGGCTGTATTCTGGAGAGGATCGGGAAATCGAGCAATAAGTACGGGTACGGGCGATCGCCTTACCACATTGTCAATGATGCTGCCAAAAAAATTGTCGCGAGTTGTGGAAAATCCCTTCCAACCACAAACTATTAAACTAGCCTCGCGTTCGGTTGCACTCCGCAGGATTCCGCGATCGATCGCATCATCTATCCTCGCGATCGGTTCAACCGCACAAGCAGCAGCATGAGCCACAGTTTCCGCAGCCGTCAAAAGTTGAGTTTGCTGCATTTTATCTGCAGGTGAAATTGCTTCCCCGCGATCGGACAAAATATGCAGCGGCAGCAAAGTTCCCTGATATCTTTTTGCTAATATCAAAGCCAAACGCAGCAAATTATCTTCCGTATTCGGATTAGCAACAGGCACTAAAACTCGATCTCCCCATGAATTCTTTCCCGAAGTAGCAGTCGGCAAACTCGACCCCGGCTGCTGCATTTCTTGACCCCACCGAGATACAATCCAAGGAGAAGCGACACAAGTTACTAAAATCATGGCAATGATGCCGTTCACCGTTACGCGATCGACCAATTTAATGTCAAAAGCAACCGTAATCGCCGCCAAAGTAGAAGCAGCTTGAGCCACAGAAAGACCGAACATTACCATAATGCTGGGAAACTCAAAACGAAATAATTTCCCCGGTAGCCAAGCTGCCAAAAACTTACTCACGACCTCTGCTAAAATCATCACCACCGCCACCAACAAAGACTGCGGCTGCTTCACCAAAATTAGCGGGTCAATTAACATCCCCACAGAAATCAGAAAAAACGGCACAAACAGCGTGTTGCCAATAAACTCAATCCGATTCATCAACGGACTCATTTTGGGAATAATTTGAGTAATAGCAATTCCCGATAAAAACGCACCAATAATTGCCTCAATCTCAATTAATTCTGCTGCGTAAGAAACTACAAACAGGGTAGCTAATACAAATATAAATTCGGCATTTTCGTCGTGTCCGAATTTCTTAAAAAACCAGCGACCGATTTTGGGAACGCCCCACAAAGTAGCAAAAGTGTAGATAGCAAGAGATGGAATTAGAAACAGCCAAAATTCGAGAGTGAGATTTCCTTTGAAAGCTTTGACAACAATTGCCAGCACCAACAATCCCAACACATTCGTAATTAAAGTCCCGCCCAAAGTCGTAGTAATAGTCTGAGTTCGCATCAATCCCAATTTGGTGAGAATTGGCAGCGCTAAAAGTGTGTGCGTAGCGAAACAAGAAGCAACTAAAATTGAAGCTAGCCAGCTATATCCCAACAGCAGCATCGCTCCTGTCCCCAATATCATCGGTAGCGAAAAAGTAGCCAGCCCAAATATGACAGCTTTGTCCGCATTGAGTTTGAGGTCGTCGAGGCTAGTTTCCAGTCCCGCTAGGAACATCAAAAACAGCAATCCTACAGTACCTAACAAAACAATAGTAGCGTCCCGTTGCAGCAAATTGAGACCGTTTGGTCCGACAATTACGCCAGCAATAATTAAACCGACTATCCCCGGCAGCCGCAAGCGCTCAAATAACAGCGGTGCGAGTAGCATGATTGCTAAAAGAACCAGAAAAACGGGAACGGGAGCGGTAATCGGGCCCGAAGTTAACATGAATTTTACCCTAAATATTGGCAGCGAACTGGTACTATATTTAAGATAAAACCATCAAAATATCTATCAATCTAAAGAGGTATTCTTAATGATTTACGGCATTATTGATAATAACTATGACTGGGGGGGAGAAGCCCTGTTTCTTGGTAAAATATGGGTTTGATGACAAGCAATTCCTTAGAAAAACCTGGTTTCTAGTTCCCCGCGCACAAGTCCTGCATTTGGAATAATACCCATAAAAAAGGGAAACGTGCTCTTATCCCTTGCTCTTCCCTATTTAAAATCTAAAACGGGGAAAGGTTTTGCCACTTCCATCTGCGCCGCTAAAGCAATTAAAGTTGCTTCCGCCGCCGGCCGCCCGATAATTTGAATTCCCACGGGCAAACCGTTGTTATCTAAAATAGCAGGAAGTGCGATCGCAGGCAAACCGCTAGCATTAAACGGCGGACAAGGAGCTACCCAATTAATAATGCGCTGCAAAGTTTCTTCAAAACTCAAATCCGCCCACTCCCCAACCCGGATTGGCGAGTGCATATAAGTTGGCAAAACTAACACATCAAATTTTTCAAAGAATCCCACAATCCGCCGTGAAATAACCTGCATTTGATTCACCGCCCGCAAATATTCCCCAGCGGAAATAGTTCTTTCTAACAGCCAGCGATTTATCGGTTCCAAAGCATGGCCTGGAATGCCACTTGCCGCCGCCCCCGACTGCCAAATTGCGATAAACGGTTCGATTAAACCTGTAAAATCTGGGCATCCAGGTTCGACATCATGACCCAAATCTGTCAGTAACTTGACGGTTTCGAGTACCGCTTGCTGACAGATAGGCGCAGCCTCGCCCACAGGGGAAATAGTCGTAGAAAACGCAATTCGCAGTTTGGCTTGCTTTTGACGGGAAGCCTCTAAAAATGTCGGATTTGAATCAGGTAGCCAATACGGATCGCCTGTTGTGTAGCCTGACATCACATCCAAAAGTGCGGCGGCGTCAGCTACTGTACGCGCCAATGGTCCGTTGGCAGAAATGCCGCTGAGGTAATCTCCGACAGGTGCCCAGGAAACTCGCCCCCGCGATGGTTTAATGCCCACTAAACCGCAGCAGGAAGCTGGGCCTCGAATCGAACCGCCGCCGTCTGAACCTTGGGCGATCGCGCACAAACCCGCTGCTACAGCCGCCGCTGAGCCGCCGCTGGAACCTCCGGGCGTATAGTCTAAATTCCAGGGATTGCGCGCCGGTGGGAAACCTTCTGGTTCGGTGTAAGGTAATGAGCCAATTTGAGAGGTTGCTGTTTTCCCCAGAATGTTAAATCCCGCTGCTTTGATCCGCCATACTACTGACTCGTCGTAGGCAGAGATGTTACCCAGCAAAGCCTGAGTGCCGTAGGTACAGGGAACGCCGGTAACGGGTGTCAAGTCTTTAATGGCGATCGGCACTCCGAAAAAAGGTGGCAATTCCTGTGGCTTGTTTAACCCAGCTAGTTTTTCGGTTTGAGATTTAGCTAGGGCGATCGCCCGCTCGGCCGTTACAGTAAAATAACTGCCCAGCTCAGGGTTTAATCGCTCAATGCGTTCCAAGTACAGATTGACAATTTCTAAAGGCGACACTTCCAGGGTGCGGATCGACTCCGCCAACTCCAGAGCTGGAGTAAAAGCCCGATCGACAGAATTCATCGGTTTAAGTCCTTAATATTTGGCTAAAGTATCAATTTATACTGCTTGGTTGCGGAAAACTCTTTTCATTAAAAAAAATCTCCAAAAAAGTCGAAAATCCATATTTGCTCGGAAGGCGAGATTGATCGCATCCTCCAATTGGCACAATATTTCCTTAGTATTGCAGCATTATGACTCCCTCTTAGGATAGACTGAGTACAACAGTTAAGCTTTTGTGCAAGACCCGCACAATGGCGATCGGCATTGTTCAACTCCCACAAATCATCTGTTCGAGTCAGCCTTCTCACCAACTTAAGGTAGCGCATATGACACAGCAGCATCCGCCAGCTCCTCGCCCGCCCGTACCCGGAGCTCCCCCACCGCCAGGAATGCCCCGTCCTCCAGCTCCAGGGATGCCCCCCAGAGCAGCAGGAATGCCGCCAGCACCGCCACCAGCACCAGCACCAGCACCAGCACCGCCACCCCAATCCTTCGCCACACCTAAAGCCCCGATCTCCAGCAGCGGCGGATCTCCAACTTTGAAAGAGCTAGTGCTGCGAGCCAAAGATGAAGGAGTATCCGACCTTCACCTCGGAGTAAACGAAGTGCCCCGCTTCCGCACGCGGGGTGAGATTGCCGACATCGGGTATCCACCAACAGACTTAGATACGTTTTTTGGCTGGTTGCGCGAGTGCATGAGCGATGAAGAAATTGAAATTTTCCAAAAAACCCTAGACTTTGACGGCGCTTTCGACTTCGGGTTCGTGCGGATTCGGATTAGTTGCATGGACTCCTTGGCCGGCCCGGCAATGGTGCTGCGGCTAATTCCTTCCAAAATAATGACACTGGAGGAATTGAAGCTGCCGGAAGTCTTTAAGAAAATATGCGGCTACCACAAAGGGCTGATTTTGGTGACTGGCCCGACAGGTTCGGGTAAGTCTACCACCTTGGCCGCGATGATCGATTACATCAATAAGAATAAAGCTTACAATATCATCACGATCGAAGACCCGGTAGAATTCGTACACGAAAGCAAAAAATCCTTGATCAAGCACCGGGAAGTCGGCAGACACACCCTCAAGTTTATGAACGCTCTCAAAGGCGCTCTGCGACAAGACCCCGACATGATGCTAGTAGGAGAAATTCGGGACAGAGAGACGGTGGAAATCGCCCTCAAAGCCTCTCAGACCGGTCACTTAGTTGCAGGAACCCTGCACACCAACAGTGCCATTAAAACTCTGAACCGGATTCTGGATATGTTCGGACCCGAAGAACAGGAGGCCATACGGGTTTCAATTTCCGAATCCCTAGTGGCAATTATTGCTCAACTGCTGTGCAAAACCACAGACGGGAAGCGGGCTGCTTTCCACGACGTTTTGATCAATACCGACGTGGTTAAGGAATACATTCTGAAGGGCCAGAATGAGGAAATTAATCAAATCATGATTAAAGATACTTATGAAGGCATGACGACGATGAATAAGTCGCTCTACGGCCTTTATCAAGAAGGTCGGATTACTGAAGAACTTTGTGTAGAGAACTCGCCATACCCGAACGAAATGGCTCAGATGCTGCGAGGTCGAGTCTAAAGGTGGAGTGTTAACAGTTAACTGTTAACAGTTAACTGTTAACTTTTATTGGTGTACTGAATTGAAAGTCGATCGCCCGATTTTGCCAGAAATTTTCAAAGGCATTGCGCTGTTTACGCCAGGGGGAGACTTAATCTATTGCATAGACCCCCGCAAGCAAACTCGGTGGCACTTGCAGTTGTGCGTAGCTCTACAGGAGATCCTCGGTTTGTCGGAACCCCCGCATTTTCTGATACCTTGCTACACGGCAACCGTTGACTGCTGGCTCGATCCAGGCGATCGGCAAGTGCGGCTTGCTGCCGAGGCTTACCCCCCCGTGCTGCGACATCAAACGCTGCTGAATGCCATTTTTGGGACTGGCGACTTAGTGTGGCATCCCCGGAGTGAAGAAATGTGCGAACCGATGGCAATTGCTACTTATCACCAACAATTCCCCGAACTTTGGGAAAATCACGACTTAGTTGTACAGTATGCCAGCCCAGAAGCTAGATCGGGCTGGAGCAGTTCGATCGTAACTCCCTTGGACCTTCCGCCATCGCAGCAGGCTCGGCTGCCCAAACCAACAGCACTTACCCCACCGCCACAAACTCAAGGGTACGTTTTGCGTCTGTTTGTTTCCGGCAGCAACCCCAGCACCGAACGCACTCTCGAAACTTTACACCAGTTTTTAGAGAAATGCCTTGATCGTCCCTACACTTTAAAAGTAATTGATGTTTTGAAACATCCAGAACAAGCTGAGGCAGATCAGATTTCAGCAACTCCTACTTTGATTAAAATCTGGCCGAAACCCGTGCGACGAATTGTCGGCGAATTGAATGATAATGAAAAAATAGTGCGGCTGCTGAGCTATTCGGAATTTTAGATTGGGGCGAGGATTTTTGCGATTATTTAATACCGGCGATTGCGGTTTTAGTAGCCATGGAATTAACAACATTTAGTAATTCAGTCCTGGACGCAAAAAGTGGTTTGGCGTTCTACTTATATCGGTTAGGTATTGTTGGGCAGTACACCCTAAATATATAGGTTCTGCATCCAGGAGTGAATTGCGGGTGAGGCACTGTACTCACCGCGAATAATTAGGGTAACTTACTTGGCTTAAAAATTGTGGTAAGGTGCGCTGAAGAGCACCCTACTTTACCACAATCAATCTGGCAATCAGGAGAATTGAAGTCAAAAAAGTTGATCGACTCAATCAGGAAGACAAACATCTGGAGCGCACAAACTGGGGAAATCCAAAGTTGTGACTTCCAGCGTATCCAACTCAACTCTCCGAATTACATGATTGTTCGTATCAGCAACAAACAAATGAGGCCCGATCGCACTCAACCCTGAAGGTTCAAAAAATCGAGCGTTGAGACCTTTAGCATCAACCAAACCTGCTGTACCATCTCCAATCATTGTTCTGCACGTACCGCCCCGGTGGTCGATCCGCTTAATTTTGTGATTGTAAGTATCAGCCACCCAGAGGTAATTTTGAGCGTATTCAACACCCAAACAGTGCTGCAACCTGACTTCATCACCGCGACCATCTTTATCCCCAAAACCAAACAATTCACCGCTACCACAAACAGTGCGAACCTTCGGGTCTTCATCTATACCCACAGCCCTAATCGAACTAATTTCGCTGTCGGCAACAAACAACTCCGATCGATCCGTAGCGAGGCCACTGGGCTGAGAAAAAGCAGATTCTGCAAGATTCCCGTCCACACAGGATTCTCGGCCTATACCCGCATAAGTGCCGATCGTGCCAGTGTCTAACTGCATTTCCCAAATTTGGTGGGAACCCGCCATTGCAATAAAAAGTCTATTTCCAACTCTTTCTAAATCCCAAGGCGAATTCAATTGTGTTTCTAAACCCTTGCCGCTGCGGGGTGAAATTTCGTGACTTTGTTCGCCGGTACCAGCAACAGTTTCTACCCGTTGAGTCGTAAAATCAATCTTTCTGAGAGCATGATTTTCCGTATCAGCAACATATAGAATTTGACTTTCTGCATCAAAAGCCATACCTTGAGGTGCAAAAAACTCAGCCTCTTCAAAGTCCCCATCAGTTAAACCCGGTTTGCCGCTACCGATGACGTGCAGCACCTCACCTTCGAGGGTGCTGACAACAATCCTATTGTGGCCGGAATCGGCAATAAATAAGCAAGAACCGACTAAGTTTTGTATGACTGAATTAGCAGGCCCGGGCAATACAGTTTCATCTACAGATTCATTTTCCTGAGTCATTTCGCCCAAAAGCGCCACCTGTTGGTGAAGCTGTTTTGCCTCCGTTGCAGCGATCGCAAATGCCAGCACTTTACCGGGAAAAGCCAGCGGTGTTGATACAGGTTGGCGCTGTTTTTCTAAGCGAAAACTGAGTTGTTTAAAGTTAAGTGCATTTTTATCTTTGTATTCAGCAATTAACTTGCCAACTAACTCGTCAAGTGCTTCTCTATTGCCTTCGCCGGAAACAAAGCCGACGACATAACTTTCAGGATCGATCACCATTAAAGTCGGCCAAGCGCGAACCGCGTAGCTTTGCCAAACTTTCATGCCGCTGTCTACGATTACGGGATGTTCGATATCGTAGCGGAGGATAGCTTGGCGGATGTTTTCTACTTCTTTTTCGTTTTCAAATTTAGCTGAGTGAACGCCGATAACCGTGAGGGAATCTTTATATTTTTGTTCAAGGTATTTTAAGTCTGGCAGGACGTGCAAGCAGTTGATGCAGCAGTATGTCCAGAAGTCAAGGAGGACGACGCGTCCTTTTAAGGATTCAATGGATAAAGGTTTTTCGGTATTCAGCCAGGGGTAGTTTCCGGGGAATTCTGGTGCTCTGACGCGGGGCATGGCATCTCCTGGGTAGGATGTGAATGATTTTTTTACTTCTTTAATTTAGCGGGAAGTTTGGCAGGATGGGAAGAAAGCTTACTAAACCGGGGCTTTTGGAGACAGCGAAGATGGCTGTGTCACAAGACGGGGGTTAGGGAGGATGTTAAAACAGACACGGAGTCAAAACGGTTTTTGCTTTTATAAATTACATAACCAACGACAAATAGATGCAACTTGATTCTCCTCATTCAGATTGGCAGCATTAGTGAGAGTCCCGTTTTCCAGTTGATGCCAAATTTCACCCGCCATCCTTGTCGCCACCGCTGAACCCACAAAGAAAGTCAGAGGTGAATGTCCAACCCGGAAAAAAGCTTCGCGTATGCGATTTAGTGCCGCTTGTGCCGTTTTCCAATGCTCATCTGCACCGGCAGGATCGATTCCGCCTTTAAGTTCGCCCAATGCAATAACATAAGGCGCCACCATAGATGGGTCAATTGCGCTGGATTGACTGACTACCAACTCCGTCGGGGCAAGATTAAATAAACATAAATCCACATTGCTCCTGACTAGCGGAACAGTTAGGTTATAAATCAATGTGCGATTACCCAGCTCGCTCTCCCAACTTATTCCACGTAAAGACAACTCAATTTCTGTGTCATCATTTGTCATGGCTATCCACTTTTTTGTCTTTGAGTGTTGCCAGTAATATCTCTTACCAGCAATGGTGAGAGTCGAGAGGATAGCACGAGTTAGTTTTCTTTGTGCTAATGCTCCGCCAACATTACGCATTGAGCCACCAAGCGTGTCACCACGAGTCAGTAGAAATCTAAAGACCAATTCCTCCACAAAATTTGTGCCTGCTGGCTCAAGAAAATTCCTGATTAGACCATTGATAGCTTCAATTTTATCATTTGGCATCAAATGAGCAAGAGACTTGTCAGATAATCCTGCTGCAGTCAACAATCCCATTTCAATGCCCTTAACATTTAACAAATCAGCAGGACTCTCAGCTTGACCCGCAGCTTCTTGAAGTGCTCTTGCTTGGGCAACGTAAGGTGTAGCGCGTCGATTTTTTTCAAGGGCAAGTGCAACAAAACCCCCACGAGTGTCTTCATAGGTTGTGACAAGATCGTCACTGGATTGAAGATGGTTACGATAAACACACATAGGCTTCGAGTTATTGTTTTTTCCATACATAAACGCACTTCCTCAAAGGAGCGCGTCCATAATTTCCCATCTGTTGACTACTATTCCCCTTATCACCTGGTAAGACTAGAATATTTTCAGTAAGAAAGCCGAGTTGTTCAGCAAAATCAGAAAGAATCATGTCCACTGAAATGCTTATACCTGCGTAGCGCACATTGTCATTAACCATAAACAAAAATGCCCCAGGTTTAAGGATACGAAAGCTTTCTTGTATTACGCAAGCCATTTCATAGAAATATCCTCTTACCATTCTTGGTATACCATTGTTGTTCAATATACCCTGTGACTTTTGGCTGTCCAAATATCTTAATATAGCCTGCAATAGAGTTTGCGAATTAGCAATACTTAAAGCTACTTCCCAAGCCTGATTGATAGCCAATAAATCTTTGGGGTGATTCTCAACCGTACAACTTAGCATTTCCTGACGCAGATTAATTAATTCCTTTTCAGAAATTCCTAGTAAAGCTAGCTCTAGTGCATAGGTGCGAGTATAGTCATATCGATTGCAGTATGGTGGAGATGTGATGATTGCATCGTAGGTAGAGTCCGGCAAATCAGGCATTATCTTCAGACAAGAACCTTGATGCAAATTAATTTTGCCTTGTTGATTATTCTGAGTTTGAAAAAGCTCAAGTTGTTGTGTAGGAGGTTCTAAGTCGTTAACAAGTTCATTAAATTTTTTGGTAATAGCTTGACTGAACTCCAAAATCTCACCTTTATTGAAGGACTTCTTTGACGTGCCATGACCCGAACGGTAATCCCAACGAAGATACTGTCCATCTTTGCGTGTATAGCTTACGGATTCTAAAACACACAGTAAAGTCAAGACTAAAACTGATTGAACCTTGGTATTTTCTTGATAACAAGCTCCAAGATATTGCTCGATTTCTATTTTAGTTTCTTCGGAGTAAGCCCCTTTAGTGATTCTCAATTCTGGCAGAGTGACTGGGTTTCCAAATTGTTTCCATATTTGCAAATTAAACCAGGTCTTTAGCCGCTGAAAATCATCAAGAGTGAAGGCAGTGTCTAAAAGGATTTTGGTATTAATTATATGTTGACCAATAGGTAATAATTCAATCCCCTCACCATCTATTCCCAAGTCGCTAGCAGCAAATAAAGCAGTTCCACTACCTGTAAAAGGATCTAAAATTTTGCCTTGAATGACTTGATATTTTTGGAATAAGAACTCTACCAGAGAAGCGGAGAAAGCTTCCTTATACTTGTACCACCTATAAATGGGTCTAGTTTTGTTAGCCTGAAAACTAACCAAAAGTCGCGTAAGCGAGGTCTGGACTACAAACTGGTCTTGAAAGCGATCGTGTAATTGCCTGTCAAGGTTATCAATCTCTCCCAGAAAGTCACTTTCCACTTCAGAGGCGATGTTGGAGATGCTTGACATATTTACCATGACTACAAATTATTAAATAACTAACTGTCGATCGTAGTATACCAGTATCTCCAATCAAAGAACGGGCAGATGTCGCTACCCTTGTAAAGTCTCTCTGACGAACCAGAGAATTAACCGCTTCAGAAATTCGTCCCTCTTGCTGAGCCCCAATTTTATCCTGGGTTTTCCCGGCTGTTATTTTCCAGCATCACCAATACACCGTTAATTTTATTCGGGTCGATCGCACTTGCGATCGAGTTAACCCACAGATTGATATTCTGCGGTTCCCCTGGCAAAGGCAATAGGACGCCGCCATCGCAGTAATATTGTTCTCATTTGAGTGGTAGACGGATTGTAAATGTACTGCCTTTTCCTAACTCACTCTGGACTTGAATGCTGCCTTGATGAGCCACTGCGATCGCATTTGCAATCGATAGCCCTAATCCTGCCCCACCTGTAGCTCTAGAGCGATCGCTCTGCACTCGGTAGAAACGATCAAAAATTCGCGTTTGCTCGGCTGGGGCGATACCAACACCCGTATCCTGAACTTGAATCACCGCTTCCTTGTCGGTGCAATCGAGGATGGCAAGGATTAGCCCTCCTGGGGGAGTGTAGTTAATAGCGTTGGTAATTAAATTTGTCACCATTCGGTAAAGTTGGGCTTCATCCCCAAGAATTACAACGGCTCGCGAAGCACGATTTTCTAACTTTAATTCCACCTCAGACACCATTGCTAAACCTGCAAGTTCTTCTACTAAATCGCCAATCAGATAGTTGAAACAGCAATGCTGCAATTGAGTCGGAATCTGTTGTTGCTCAATTCTACAAATAAACAATAAATCTTTCACTAACCTAGAAAGGCGGATGTTTTGTCGTTCGATAATATCCAGGTTTTGACTAACCTCCGGTAAATCTTCAGCCAGACGAGTATCCTCAACAGTAGTCTGAATGACAGCCAGAGGCGTTCGCAATTCATGAGCGGCATCGGAGGTGAATTGCTGCATCTGGAGATAGGACTGATAAATTGGTCGCATCGCTAATCCAGATAACCACCAACTAGCTCCTCCCACTAGCAGCATGACTAAGGGTAAGCCTAAAAAGAGCAACAATCGCAAAGTGCTCAGATAAGCATCCCATTCTTTGAGCGATCGCCCAATTTGCATATAACCCCAAGGCAAACCGCTGTTTGTTCTCAGTAATAGAGAAATTTGATAAAAGCGATCGCCATTAGAAAGATGCAGAATTTGCCAAAACTCTTTTGGTGCAAAGTTTTCTAATACATCCGGCTGCTCTCCAACCTTCCCTAATATTGCCCCAGATTGGTCTAAAAAGCGGAGATAATATCCCTCCTGCTGAAACACCCTAGCAGTATGTCGCGCCCCGTCATTGCCTGAAGAGTAACAGTTTTCATTCCACAGACACAAACCGGGCAAAATAGTTTTCAAGCTGGATGAAAGCTGTCCCGGTTGTTGTAATTGTGGTTCGATAGTGTCATGCAGCGTTCCGGCTAAGGACTGTAGTTTTTCCTGGAGGATGTATCGCTGCGTGTGAAACACAACCTGATAGACTGCAACACCGCATATACCTAACAACAACCCAATGACGATCGCATACCAACCCGCAAGTTGCCAGCGCGTGCGGTTAAATAGCTTGTTGGAGTGCATATTACTTGTTCAAGCGATACCCGAATCCATGAACCGTTTCAATCATCCCGTCACAGCCATAATCTGCCAGCTTGCGGCGCAACAGACGAATTCTAGCAGCAACTACATTGCTCATCGGGTCAGTATCCACATCCCACAGCCGAGTCAAAAGTCGATCGCGCGAGAGGATTTGATTCGGGTGCTGCATAAAATATTCCAATAACCGAAACTCATTAGCCGTCAGAGGAATCACCCTTAGCTGTCCTCCGTCATCTGTAGTGGAGATGGTTGATTTAGTATAGTTAAGCCGCAATCGCCCCACCTCAAGCTGGTCAGAATTAAAATGGGGCGACTGCTCCGGCGACACACTCCGTCCCCGTCGCTGGAGAGCTCGCAACCGGGCTAACAACTCCGCTTTAACGAACGGTTTCATCAGATAGTCATCAGCCCCAGCATCCAGCCCAGCCACCATATCCTCAGTGCGATCTTTTGCCGTCAACATCAAAACGGGTAAAGGATTATTCTGCCGGCGCAAACGTTGGCACAGTTCCAGCCCAGAAGTTCCCGGTAGCAACCAGTCAAAAATCGCCACCGTGTACTCCGTCCATTGGTCTTCCAGATAGTTCCAAGCAGTTGTGCCATCTTGCACCCAATCCACCAGGTACTTTTCTCGGCTCAAGGTGCGTTGCACGATCGCACCCAAATCGGGTTCGTCTTCCGCCAGCAGAATTCTCATTTTATTGCAACCTCGTCCTCTTTCGTTGGTGTCTGCTCAATGCCATAGTTTCTCAACCCGGTTGCTTCCATAATCCGTTTCGGCATCAGAAACTTGCCAAATCGAGCATACAATGCAGGTAGAACCAGTAGGGTGAGAGCAGTTGAGGTAAAGAGTCCGCCGAGGACGACGATCGCCAAAGGCTGCAACAATTCCTTACCAGCCCCACCGCTTAAGACCAGGGGAATCATCCCCAATGCCGAAGTGAGTGCTGTCATCAGAATCGCCAGCAAGCGTTCCATCGAGCCTTCGACAATGACTTTGGGAAGCGGCATTCCTTGTGCCAGTTTGGTGTTGTAGTTGTCTACCAGCAGCAATCCATTGCGCGTCGCCACGCCAAATAGCGTCACAAATCCCACCATTGAGGGAACAGAAAGAACACCGCCCGTTAGCAGCACGGAGATGACACCGCCAACCAGTGCTAATGGTAAATTGATCATCACCATCAGCATCGCAGGAACGGATTTTACGGTGAAGTACATCAATACTGCGATAGCCACCACCGCTAATATTCCGAAAATTAGGAAGTTTTGAGCAGCGCGTTGTTCCGACTCATACTGTCCGCCGTACTGAATATAGTAGCCTTGGGGCAGTTGCACTGATTGCTTAACCTTGGCGCGAATGTCACCGACGACCGAACCAACATCGCGTCCCTGTACGTTGGCTGACACTACAATTAAACGCGAGACGTTTTCCCGGTTAATCGTGTTGGGTCCATTACCAAAATCAACCTTTGCTACCTGCGACAGCGGGATTATTTGACCTGTTGGGGTATTGACCTGGAGGTTGCGAATAGTGTTGAGATTGCGACGGGCTGATTCGTTGACCCAAACCAACACATCGACCAATTGTTGACCATCGGCTACTTGACCAACCACGCGACCATTTAGGGCTGTTTCGGTGAAATCTGACAATTGGGCGATCGTCAATCCGTAGCGAGCGGCTGCATCTCGGTTAAATTGAATTTGTACTTGACGGATCGGAATTTGGGGCTCAAGCTGAAGGTCTACCAATCCCTTCACGTCTTTCATTGTCGTTTCGATTTGTTCTCCAATGCGGCGTAGTTCTTGTAAATCGTTGCCGAATACTTTAATCGCGATCGCACTTCTCACCCCCGACAACACTTCATCCATGCGGTGACTGATAAATCCACCGATATTGGTAGCAACTCCCGGAAACTGACCCAATGCCTCCCGCAAGGCTTGAATCGAGGCAGGACGGTTTTGCATCGCAGCTTCACTCAGTTCCACGTCCAGGTGGGCCAAGTTCACCGATGCCGCATCCGGGTCACCCGGAGCACGCCCCGATCGCAGTTGTACTGATTCAAACCGGGGGTCATCCTTAAGTGCTGTTTGAATCGCTAACCCGACGCGATTGGTTGATTCCAATGAGGAACCCGGATAAAGGGCGATCGCATTCATCAGCGATCGTTCCTGGAATGTTGGCAGAAAATCCCGTCCTAACGTCGGCACAATCAGCATGGCCGCTACCATTGAGGCTGTTGCCAGTCCTAAAATTAAGGTAGAGCGACGCATCGCCATTCGCAGCAACGGATCGTAAAGTTGTTTAGACCACCGGGCTAGGAAGGGTTCTGTCGTCTGCATCCGGCTGTGGGGCAGCAGAATGGCACACAATGCAGGGGAGATTACTAGGGATTCCAGGCTGGAGATGATTACCACCACCAGATAGGCAATGCCCATTGGGGTGAAGATCCGCCCCTCTACCCCAGAGAGTGTGAAAATCGGTGAAAAGACAATAATGCCAATTAACGTCGCCCCAATCAGCGACTCGCGCACCTCCTGAGAACCCTCAAAAATAATCTCCAGTGGTGGCTGGGGATTGGGCGAGAGGCGATTTTCGCGTAAGCGGCGATCGGTATTTTCGCAGTAGACGATCGCATCATCCACTGCTGTCCCGATCGCCACTACCAATCCGCCGAGGGTCATGGTGTTGAGTTCCAGCCCGATCCAGGAACACACTAACAGCGAGAACAGTAGCGAGAGAAAGAAATCCAGCAAACAGATGGTGAGGGTGCGCCAGTTCATCAGAAAGGGAATCAGGATGGCTGCGACAATCAAACTGCCTTCGATCAAGGCCGATCGCACATTACCAACTGAGGCATCAATGTAGGCATCTTGCCGGAAAGTGACATTCGCCTTCACATCTTTGGGTAAGCCCGGTTTAATTTCCTCCATCGCCTCGATGATGGCTTGCGTGACGGTGGGACTATCCACCAAAGGTTGCTTGTTGACCATCACGACCACAGCCCGTTTAGTATTCCAACTGGCATCGCCTCGCTGGAGTGCAGCCCCAATCTTCACCTCTGCGACATCCCGCAGTAGAATGGGTTTTCCCTCCTGCACCTTGACGACCGCTTTTTGCAAATCTTCGATGTTCTGGATTTGTCCCTGTCCCCGAATCACTAATTCGCGTTCGGGGTCAATCAACAATCCACCGGCGGTTTTGGCATTTGCCTCGTTTGCAGCCTTGACGACTTCCTGAAGGGAAACCTTCAACGCTTTGAGTTTTTCAGGATTAGCAATGACCTGAAACTGCTGAATTTCTCCGCCGTAGACTAGCACTTGCGATACGCCTGGAACTGCCAGCAAGCGATTGTTGATTTTGCCATCCACCAAACGCCGTACTTCCATGATCGATGTAGTGTCTGACATGAAGGCATATTGAATCACCGTCCCGATGGGGGGAGCTAGGGGCGATATCTGCGGTGTACCTATGCCTTCTGGAAGTCGGTCTTGCGCGTCCTGCAAGCGCTCTGCCACGAGTTGACGAGCTTGATAGGGGTCAGTACCCCATTTAAACACCACCCGCAATACAGAAATTCCTACGGCTGAGGAGGTACGGACGACTTCAACTCCTGGTGTTCCGTTGACCGCACTTTCTAGCGGTAACGTCACCAATGATTCCACCGCTTCCGGCGCAAGACCGAGGGCTTCTGTCTGTACTTCTACTTGAGGGGGCGCAAAGTTGGGCAACACGTCGAGGGGCATTCGACTTACAGTATGCAGGCTCCAGATGGTCAGGGCGGTCGCCCCGAACACCACTAACCATCGTTGAGCAATAGACCATTTGGGGATGACGTTTAACATAAGGAGGAAATTTGGATAGCATGAGGCAAGCTTTTAGGAGACGGAGTAAAGAAATTTACTCAGTCGCGATCGACTGTTACCAAAAATCTTGGTTTTTGAATGTCTACCGATCCTTGCCTTTTAACCCAAAGAGGGCGAATCCACCCACCAGTAAAACTCCTGCGCCTGCTACCCACATCAAAGGTGACGATCCTTGAGCAGGCTGCGTTTCTGCTGGCGATGTAGCGGCCGATGCTGGCGATGTAGCGGCCGATGTAGCGGGTGAGGCCTGCGTTTCTACTTGCGATGTAGCGGGTGATGCCTGTGTTTCTGCCTGCGGTTTACCTCGCAATGCCTCCGAGTACAAAAACGTTGCCCCCTGCATCACAATCTGATTTCCCGGAACTAAATTGCCTTCTTTAATTTCCACCACATCTCCAGAGTCGCTACCAATCTGAACTGAGATTGGTTTGTAGGTTGTTCCTTCCTGGATGTAGACGAGCTTTTGCCCATTGGCATCAACTAAGCTGGTGCTGGGAACTTTGACAATACCTCCATCGGTTGTAGGGGCGATCGCCTCTGTCTTAATTCCCAATGCGGTTGCTTTACTGGCATCGACCTTGATCGGCTGCATAATCTTCGCCGCATCGCCACCTGCAAACTCGCTGTTATGTCCAACGTGTGCCCGCACCGGGGCCGAAGCCGTGCACAAAACTAATCCCAAAACAAAACTAGACCCGTAACGGACGATCGATAATGAACTTGAATTTAAAGATTTCGATAGCATAAAAATTTCCTCCTCACATTTACCGAACGGGGGTGATGAAAACAGCCACTCCTCTCAAGAGCAATCTATTCCTTACTTCAGAGTTGTGAGCCTTCTCCCGCTAGGATGTCAGGGGGAAATAAAAATTTGATGAAAATTTGAGGCGAAGTCTAAAATTAGAGACCTCTTGACCATGGCTCACTAACATGAGGTGCCAAGAGGGCATAGGAAGCCCCCACACCTCACTTCTTTGAGAAACGCTCTATTCCCCAAAGATTACAGCCACCTTATTCCGAAATAAATCTAACAGCAACCACCGCCGTTATAATGCCAAGTCGAATCAGTAATCAACAACTTATTTGGCATTAATCCGCCTAACTTCCCAGCAGTTTTATCGCACACCGCCGCCGGAACTCCCCGCTGCAAAACGTGACCCGCCCCATCATCAAACAGCTCTTCAGACCCCGTATAAATCGCCGTCTTGCCCGTGAAAATGCAAGCTCCGTCATCCGGTACATCCACTTTGAAAGACACCGAATCCAGGCTTTCTAACAGCAAATCCGCATCCAATTGATAATTGTGTTTGTCCAGCAATCGGTAAGGACGGCGCGCCCGCACTTCGACTTGCCCAAAACCAACGTCTACAAGGTGTTGAACGTATTCTTCGTATGTCAGGGCACCGGACAAACACAAGGCCCGCAAGCGTTGGTCTTCCTTCAAATGCTGGGGAATGGGGCGAGTTGCGATCGGATCGCTCATCAACAACCGGCCACCCGGTTTTAACACCCGATAAGTCTCTTTTAATGCTTTAGCTAAATCCGCCGGTTCAAAGATATTAAACAAGCAATTTTGTGCCACAACATCTACAGAAGCATCCGGCACCGGCAACGCAAAAGCATCGCCTTCACAAATTTCTACAAAACTCGCATCAAACCAATCATTTTCGTGGGCGGCTATTTGCAAGTTTCGTGCAGCCGCATCTCGCATTGCTGGAACCGGATCGACGGCAATAACCGCTCCTTTGTGTCTAGAAAAATATGCAAATTGTAGTGCTTCCAAGCCGCCGCCGACACCTACATAAAGCACGAAGGGATTGCCGACAAGTTCGGCGGCGTGAACGGTTGTGCCGCAGCCGTAATTCATTTCTTGCATTTGTTCGGGAATTTTTAATCCTGGCAATTGCAAGGGACTGCTTTGGACGCAGCAAAGTCCGATTTGGGGTGTTTCGGCAACATCACTGTAGAATTTGGCTGCTGTTTCGAGGTAGGTCATTTTTTAGTGTTCTTTAATTTTTAACGGCAGATAGATCACGGGCGGGACGCTGATGCCACGAAGAAGCCCAGAAAGTTTTTGTTAGGTGGCAAATTCGACTTTTTGTTCGGATTTGGGCGGATTTTCGGGTTCGGAAACTGTTGTTTCGGGAGGGGCTAATTCGCTGGTTCCCTGGCTAGGAGTTTCAGCGGCAACTGGTGGCGTTGGCGGTACAAGATTGGGAGACTCTTCTGGTATCGCGGGAGCGACTACTTTTGGTACTGCAGCTTTTCCTGTTATTTCTGGCAGGGTTGGTGGCTCTGAAGGATTAGCAGGTTGCGGTTCTTGACGCAAGAAGTTGCGGAACCGATTGTAGTATCCTCTATATTCCTGTCTTTTTGTTTGGGGAGATGCTGTTGGGCTCGGTTTTATTATTTTAACGGGTGCAACAACTTGCGGGGTTTCTAACTGTGGAGTTGCTGCCGGTATTGGTTCTGTTACTTGAACTGGTTCTACAATTTTCGGCGCTTCGAGTTGGGGGGTTGCTGTCGGTGTCGGTTCTATTACTTGTATGGGAGCAACTTCGGGAGCGACTGTTGGCTCTAAGCTCGGTTGGGTAACAGGAGTTTCTGGAACCGCTGGTGAGGGTGGGACAACTGGTGTTTTTTCTAATGCAGGTGTCGGTTGTGGTTCGGGGGTTGGGGTTGGTTTGGGTTCGGGAGCCTGGTAGGTACGATCGACTATACCGCGAGTTTCTGCTGCTGTTAGTTCGCCCCGCACTAATTTAGAAAGAGGATCTTGACCAAGCGGTTGGAAATTTATCAGTCTGACTGTATTATTAAAGGCGTTTTTGACAATTTTTCCTCGTTCGTCAATTAATTCTAGCTGTACCCAGTTTTTCCCTGGTTTGAATCCTTTAAGATATATAGGTTGCCACTGGTCGATCGCAAAGCTTTGGCCGTTGACTGTGGCTCGAATTTTCCAATCGAGTATTTCATCTTGGGAATTTTCTTGCGCTACTTCGTGGGGGGGAGCATTTGTCAAGTAAAAGTCCAGCAGGATGGGTTCTGCCCCATAGCCGCCTTGGGGGCTGTTGTACATTAATAAGGGCAATGTTCGATCGGGATTATTGTCGTCTGTTTTGGTAAAAATGTGAAAGGTGGTTTGAGCAGCGGCACCTTCGTTTTTAAAGCTTTCTCCCCAAGGGCGAGTCGCGAACACCTGCAGGGTATGGGTTCCGGGTTCTAAGTCGGAGAGCGTTAAAGGTTGGTTGATGTCGTAAACTGCTGCGTAAGGTTGGTTGTCTAATAAAACTTGCACATGGGGGCCCAAACCCAAGTTTGCACCTTTGAAAATGGGCAAGTCCTTCACTTGGAACTGAACAGACACATTTATATCCTGAAGCACTTCGTCAGGTTTTGGATTCAAAATACTAATTTGAGGCTGGTAGATTTCTAGAGCCTGACGCAGTTGTTGAATGGCTTCTGGGGGAGAAACCTCTGAGATTTTGTTTACCTGGGCGGTAGCTGAGCCGCTCTTGTTCCCTGATTTGGGCAATTCGGAATGGCCCGCGCCACAACTTGCTAAACCCAAAATTAATACTGCTACTGCGAACAATGCCAGCAGCCTGCCTGCAACCGTTCTGTGCCAATTGATCCCAATCACGCAACCATACTCCTAGAAGCCTTCTCATAGGGAACTATAGCCCAAAAATGAATTTAGTATTGGGGAATTGCCGCTCATGAATTCCAAAGGCTCCTAGGAGGCAGGATTGAAGCAGCAGCTGGCAACCCATCCTCTCCGACTATTAATTCGCGCAGATGTTTTCCAAAACATATATCTACAAATGAGTATTCCTAAATTACTTTATCTTTGAGTTTTGTAAAGTTAATGGCAGTACCCCTTGACTTTTTTGAGGGACTGTGGAATTTAAAGGCGTTATTACATCAAGAATTGAACCTTTTTTAAGTATTGTTAACAAGCGATTAATACTTCTCTAGCAAGCTTATAATTCATAAAACTCCCTCAAAAGAAGCAGCCGTATCAAGTCTGAATCAAGGACGCGATCGGTGGCTCATCTGGCGAGAAGAGTTGGCAGTACCCAGTCACATTGTTAGCGACACTGGGAAACTGGCTTCTTCAAAGAAGCAAAATGCTTGGGGAGACGATGCACCTGCGTATAGCTCTGCAAAGAGTAAAGTGTAGTGCAGTGTCGGCTTTTTCGAGAATCCCCCGCCTAATCAAGCGCGGGGAGTGTCCGGTACAGTATTCAGTTCTCGTTCCTTGTCTTACCGAGAGGAGAGTCTTCATGACCATTAGTCCTCCAGAGCGAGAGGTAAAAGCTAGGGTAGTAGTCGATAAGAATCCGGTTCCAACTTCTTTCGAGAAGTGGTCAAAACCCGGTCATTTTGATCGCACTCTAGCTAAGGGGCCAAAAACCACCACTTGGATTTGGAACCTCCACGCTAACGCTCACGACTTTGACAGTCATACAAGTGACTTAGAAGACGTTTCGCGCAAAATCTTTAGCGCTCACTTCGGCCACTTGGCAGTAATCTTCGTATGGTTGAGTGGCGCATATTTCCACGGCGCTAAATTTTCCAATTACGAAGCTTGGCTGACAAATCCTACAGCCATCAAGCCCAGCGCTCAAGTGGTCTGGCCGATTTTTGGTCAAGAAATTTTAAATGCAGATGTAGGCGGCGGCTTTCACGGGATTCAGATCACCTCTGGTCTATTCCAATTGTGGCGCGCCAACGGCATCACTAACTCATACCAGCTATATTGCACTGCGATCGGCGCCCTGGTAATGGCAGCTTTGATGCTGTTTGCCGGTTGGTTCCACTATCACGTCCGCGCTCCGAAACTGGAATGGTTCCAGAACGTGGAATCGATGATGAACCACCACTTGGCAGTTTTGTTAGGCTGCGGGTGCTTGGGCTTCGCAGGACAACAAATTCACGTTGCTCTGCCGATCAATGCTTGCATGGACGCGATCGATGCAGGTGCACCGCTGACAGTCGGCGGTAAGCTGATCAAAACAGTTGCCGACATCCCCCTGCCGCACGAGTGGATTTTGACACCGGGCTTGATGGCTGACATCTACCCGAGTTTCGCTAAAGGTTTAACCCCCTTCTTCACCCTCAACTGGGGCGCATATACAGACTTCCTGACCTTCAAAGGCGGTCTGAACCCCACCACAGGCGGTTTGTGGCTGACTGATACAGCACACCACCACTTAGCTTTGGCAGTGCTATTCATCGTCGCTGGTCATATGTACCGGACGAACTGGGGCATCGGCCACAGCATGAAAGAAATCCTAGAGAACCACAAAGGCCCCTTCACTGGTGAAGGTCACAAAGGTCTCTACGAAATCCTGACTAATTCTTGGCACGCGCAACTGTCGATTAACTTGGCACTGATGGGCTCTCTGAGCATCATCGTCGCCCAACATATGTACGCGATGCCTCCGTATCCGTACATCGCGACCGACTACCCGACTCAGCTATCCCTGTTCACCCACCACATGTGGATTGGCGGATTCCTGATTGTTGGAGCAGCCGCTCACGGAGCAATCTTCATGGTTCGGGATTACGATCCCGCTGGAAATGTCAACAACTTGTTGGATCGCGTGATCCGTCATAGAGATGCGATCATTTCCCACCTGAACTGGGTTTGTATATTCTTGGGCTTCCACAGCTTCGGTTTGTACGTTCACAACGACACGATGCGGGCTTTCGGTCGTCCTCAAGATTTGTTCTCGGATACCGGGATTCAGTTGCGTCCGATATTTGCCCAGTGGGTGCAAAACATCCACGCTTTGGCTCCGGGAACAACAGCGCCTAATGCTACGGAAATCGTTAGCCACGCTTTTGGCGGCGGTGCAGTAGTAGTAGCCGGCAAAGTAGCGATGATGCCGATCGAGTTGGGTACGGCGGATTTCATGGTCCACCACATCCACGCTTTCACCATTCACGTTACAGTCCTGATTCTATTGAAGGGCGTGTTGTTTGCACGCAGTTCTCGCTTGGTTCCTGACAAAGGCAACTTGGGCTTCCGGTTCCCTTGCGACGGCCCCGGCCGTGGTGGCACCTGCCAAGTTTCTGGTTGGGATCACGTGTTCCTAGGCTTGTTCTGGATGTACAACTGCATTTCGATCGTGATTTTCCACTTTAGCTGGAAAATGCAGTCGGACGTGTGGGGAACAGTATCGCCAGACGGCACAATTTCTCACATTACCGGTGGCAACTTCGCACAAAGTGCGCTCACGATTAACGGCTGGCTGCGGGACTTCCTCTGGGCGCAAGCTTCTCAGGTGATTCAGTCCTACGGTTCGGCACTGTCGGCCTACGGTCTGATGTTCCTAGCTGGACACTTCGTCTTCGCCTTCAGCTTGATGTTCCTGTTCAGTGGCCGTGGCTACTGGCAAGAACTGATTGAGTCGATTGTTTGGGCTCACAACAAGCTCAAGGTAGCTCCGTCGATTCAGCCTCGTGCTCTGAGCATTATTCAGGGTCGGGCTGTGGGTGTAGCTCACTACCTCCTAGGAGGAATTGTCACTACGTGGGCATTTTTCCTAGCGCGAATCATTTCGGTAGGGTAAACTACCCCTAGGTTTTGGATTCTCGATTTGGGAGGAATCTCAAATCAAGAATCCAAACTCCGAACCGAATCCCTTCAATTTTGTTCAGGATTCAGGATTAATCAAGGCTTATGGCAACGAAATTTCCAAAATTTAGCCAAGACCTTGCCCAAGACCCGACCACACGGCGGATCTGGTACGGGATTGCCACAGCACACGACTTTGAAAGCCACGATGGCATGACCGAAGAAAATCTTTACCAAAAGATTTTTGCTTCTCACTTCGGCCACCTAGCAATCATTTTCTTGTGGACATCGGGCAGCCTGTTCCACGTAGCATGGCAAGGTAACTTTGAACAGTGGATTAAAGACCCCCTAAACGTCCGCCCGATCGCTCACGCGATTTGGGACCCGCAATTCGGCGCTCCTGCTGTAGAAGCTTTCACTCAAGGGGGCGCTTCTAACCCGGTGGATATCTCTTATTCCGGTGTCTACCATTGGTGGTTCACCCAAGGGATTCGGACTAACGCCGACCTGTATCAAGGAGCTATCTTCTTGCTACTCCTGGCCGCTGTCTTCCTGTTCGCAGGTTGGTTGCACCTCCAGCCCAAGTACCGCCCCAGCTTGTCTTGGTTCAAAAATGCTGAATCTCGCCTCAACCACCACTTGGCTGGTTTGTTCGGTGTCAGCTCTTTGGCTTGGACTGGTCACATGGTTCACGTTGCTATCCCCGAATCTCGCGGACAGCACGTAGGTTGGGACAACTTCCTGTCTACCCCGCCTCACCCAGCCGGTTTGGCTCCGTTCTTCACTGGTAACTGGGGCGTATACGCCGAGAACCCAGATGCAGCGAGCCATGTCTTCGGTACTTCCGAAGGCGCTGGAACCGCAATTCTGACTTTCTTGGGTGGCTTCCACCCTCAAACAGAATCCCTGTGGCTGACAGACATCGCTCACCACCACTTGGCGATCGCAGTTCTGTTTATCGTTGCCGGTCATATGTACCGGACTAACTTCGGTATCGGTCACAGCATCAAAGAGATGTTGGATTCTAAGGCTGGTTTGGTCGGCGGCAAGAGTGAAGGGCAGTTCAACTTGCCTCACCAAGGCTTGTACGAAACCTACAACAACTCGCTGCACTTCCAACTGGCATTTCACCTCGCTGCTTTGGGCGTAATTACCTCCCTGGTAGCACAGCATATGTACGCGATGCCTCCCTACGCTTTTATAGGTAAGGACTTCACGACTCAGGCTGCGCTTTACACCCACCACCAGTACATTGCTGGATTCATCATGGTCGGCGCTTTCGCCCACGGAGCTATCTTCTTGGTGCGGGACTACGATCCTGAAGCAAACAAAGGCAACGTGCTCGATCGCGTGTTGCAGCACAAAGAAGCGATTATCTCTCACTTGAGCTGGGTGTCGCTGTTCTTGGGCTTCCACACTCTCGGCTTGTACGTTCACAATGACGTTGTAGTTGCTTTCGGAACTCCTGAAAAGCAAATCTTGATTGAACCAGTGTTCGCACAGTTCATCCAAGCTGCTCACGGAAAAGCTCTCTACGGCATGGACGTGCTGTTGTCTAACCCTGACAGCATTGCTTCTACCGCTTGGCCCAACTACGGCAACGTATGGCTCCCAGGCTGGTTGGATGCGATTAACAGCGGTACTAATTCTCTGTTCTTGGCGATCGGACCTGGCGATTTCTTGGTTCACCATGCGATCGCACTAGGCTTGCACACCACCACCTTGATCTTGGTCAAGGGCGCTCTGGATGCACGCGGTTCTAAGCTGATGCCGGACAAAAAAGACTTCGGTTATGCTTTCCCTTGCGACGGCCCCGGCCGTGGCGGTACTTGCGACATCTCTGCTTGGGACGCGATGTACCTGTCTGTATTCTGGATGTTGAACACCCTAGCTTGGGTAACGTTCTACTGGCACTGGAAGCACCTGGGCATCTGGCAAGGTAATGTGGCTCAGTTCAATGAGTCCTCTACCTACCTGATGGGCTGGTTCCGCGATTACCTCTGGCTGTATTCTTCTCAGTTGATCAACGGTTACAACCCGTATGGTACTAACAACTTGTCAGTCTGGGCTTGGATGTTCTTATTCGGACACCTTGTTTGGGCAACTGGTTTCATGTTCCTGATCTCTTGGAGAGGTTACTGGCAAGAGTTGATCGAGACTTTGGTTTGGGCTCACGAGCGCACTCCTTTGGCTAACTTGGTTCGCTGGAAAGACAAGCCTGTTGCTTTGTCGATCGTCCAAGGTCGTTTGGTTGGCTTAGTTCACTTTACTGTGGGCAACGTCCTCACTTACGCGGCCTTTGTAATTGCCTCGACAGCCGGGAAATTCGGGTAACTCTGAACTCTGGTTTCTAGGTAATTAAATGAAATCCCCTGCCTTCTGGCGGGGGATTTTTTTGTATAGCAGAAGGAAGTTCGGCAACGGATTGTGTAACGGATGTAACGGATGGATGGAATAAGATCGATGGGTCGAAGCAAAATGCAGTTCGATTAATGTTCATCGGCGGGACAACGCGAAGCGGTTGGCTGAGTTTGTTAATCAGGAATAAGAGTGCGAGCGATCAGTCCTAAAAACCTTCAGGCCAAAGCTTTTTGCGGTAATTTGCACCTACAAAAAAATTTATAGTGTGAGCGGGGTAAAATTCTTAGCGGGTGACAACGTACCTATAATGCTTGCTGCATAAAGGATAGAGCCAAGAAGCCGCGCTGAAAATAGAGACG
>NZ_JAUBQR010000483.1:0-1018 GCF_036701385.1 Microcoleus sp. Pol12B4
GATGTGGATACGGAAGCGCTGAAAACTGCGGCGGAAAGATTGCAGCAAAAGTTAGGAAATGCTGCGGTTGTTTTGGCATCAGTTCCTGAACCGGATAAGGTAAGTTTGGTGGCAGCTTTTAGTCCTGAAGTTAATAAGAAAGGATTGCAAGCTGGCAAGTTTATCGGGGGAATTGCTCAAATTTGCGGCGGAAAAGGCGGCGGGCGTCCGAATTTGGCGCAAGCTGGGGGACGTGATGCAAGCAAGTTGCAGGAAGCGTTGGAAAGTGCCCGCAATCTGTTAGTTGAAGGGTTGGGTTAATCTGTGTTTTTTGTATGGACACGGCATTGCCGTGTCCTGCTTCGCTACTAAAGGTCAAATTCCCCTTAAAAAAGGGGAATTTAGAGGGTTCTAGACTCGGCTGTGAACGAAAGATACAAAGGTTTTTCAGCGTAAGTTGACACTAATGACCACAGTCTACTCGCTTGTATCTCGTGATTTTAGCTAAACCTGCGCCAGAAAAAGATTGAGCTTAATATTGAGGTACAGACGGGTCTACTTCTTCACTCCAAGCAGTAATTCCGCCCTTAACATTAATCCCCTCAATTCCAGCTTCCTTCAAAATTCCCAAAGCCTTCGCAGAACGTCCGCCCATTTTGCAGTGTGCAATCAAGCGGTGTCCGTTCAACAATTCCTTGACCTTGGCAACACCTGCGCCGTGTTCGATATCCGGCAAAGGAACCAAAACCGACCCAGGAATTTGACAAATTTGATACTCATTGGGATTGCGAACATCCAACAATACAAAATCCTTCGCACCGCTGTCGATTAACTCCTTAAGTTGCGTGACAGTCATCTCAGGAATTTGCGTTTGCTGACTTGCTTCCTGCGCTTTTGCTTGAGGAATGCCGCAGAATTGTTCGTAATCGATTAACTTTTCAATTACCGGACGCACTGGATTAGGCCGCAGTTTCAATTGCCGGAACGTCATATCTAAGGCATTGTAAAGCAACAGTCTGCCGCTCAAAGTAGTGCCTTG
>NZ_JAUBQR010000355.1:0-3892 GCF_036701385.1 Microcoleus sp. Pol12B4
TAGGCAGTCGGAATATGCAAAACTTCGAGTTACTAAAGGCGATCGGTCAAGCCGGAAAACCAGTCCTCCTAAAACGCGGCTTATCAGCGACCATCGAAGAATTTGTGATGGCCGCCGAATACATTCTCAGTCACGGAAATCCTCATGTAGTTCTCTGCGAAAGAGGCATCCGCAGCTTCGACAATTACACCCGAAACGTATTAGATTTAGGTGCAGTCGTAGCACTGAAACAGTTAACTCATTTGCCAGTAATTGTAGACCCTTCTCACGCCGTCGGCAAGCGAGAATTAGTCGCACCACTAGCCAAAGCAGCGGTTGCTTGCGGTGCAGACGGATTAATTATTGAGTGTCACCCGCAACCAGAAAAATCGGTTTCTGACGCGCGGCAAGCTCTTTCTTTGGCAGATATGGTTGATTTAGTTGTTAGTTTGCGGCCTGTAGCAGCAGCAGTTGGGCGGTGCATACCAGATACTAAGTCATTAGTCATCACTCATTAGTCATCACTCATTAATCTGCGCCGGAAGAGTTACTTCTTGTAGCGTCAGAATTTATTCTGGCGCACTTTTGTTTGGAAAGCGAAATTAGATTAAAATAAAAGCACAATCAATACTGTCATCTACAATATTTGGGTTTTATTATGGCACTGGTACTTAAAGTTCCGTCGATCGTCTGTTCTGGCTGCGGTGATACAATTACCAAAGCCATCAAAACTGTTGACTCCGATGCTTCTGTCAATGTGGATGTCGCAGCTAAGACTGTTACGGTTGAGGCTCAAGCTTCTGAAGAATCAATTAAACAGGCGGTTGTGGTGACAGGCCACACCATCCAAGGAGAATAATATTAGGCTTCGTCTAAGTGTTCGGCGACTGCTTGGTAAAGTTCAAAAACGTGGCGATCGAGTAAACTATAAAAAACTTGTCTCCCAACCTTGCGGTAACTTACCAACCGCATCGCCCGCAATGCCCGCAACTGATGCGATACCGCTGACTCGCTCATACTCAAAGCCGCAGCCAAGTCGCACACGCACAGTTCTTGCTTGGCCAAAACCGACAGCAGTCGCAGGCGGTTCGCATCTCCCAAAAGACTGAAAAACTCAGCCATCCGCTGGGCTTTGGCGGTGTTGAGAACTTGTGTTTGGATGTCCCCGGCCCGCAAACAGTCAATTAAGTGCGATGGATCGCACGTTGGTGTATCGTTTTGTTCGTGAGACTGACTTATCGCTCCGTTAACAGCAGAGTTGGGTGACATCTTTTCCCGGCTAGTTTTAATTCTCATTTTCATTTTAGTGCGATCGACAAACCTTTTGTAACAAAACTTTTACATTCCCTTGACTAATACCTGAATATATGTTCAGATATTAGTATAGAGAAATAACCCCACCAGGAGAATCTAAAGTATGACTACCGCCACCCAAACAAAATGTGCCTGTCCTTCATGCTCGTGCGTTGTCAACGTCAGTGAAGCCATTGAAAAAGACGGCAAAACATACTGTTCCAGTGCTTGCGCTGACGGCCACCCCAACGGCCAAGGCTGCGGCCACGTCGGCTGCGACTGCCACAAATAAATATTCGGCTTCAAAAAAGGTTAATCACGAACTGCCAAATATATCTAAAGGGAGATGCGAACCGCGCATTTCCCAATTTTTTTGCTTTTAGGTTAAAGAAAAGTTAAGATAAACCTAACTTAAGGTTAAGACTGCATTAATAGACTAAATACAGAGCGAAAAAGCACAATTGCTACTTACGCAATACAATAGAAGCAAGTTAGCGCCGCGATACTGAGTACAAATAGTGCTATTAACAGCAGAGACCGAACCACAAGTTGAATACCAAAAGTTTAATTAGGAGGGGGCAATGAAAGAGCGGGAAGATTTTTTACATCCTCGCAATCGCTACTACGGTGATTTCACGCCAGAAAACTTGGCGTTTAATGCCAACTTGCAGGAGTTTGCTCAAAAAATAACTTATATTTGCTCGCTGGAAACAGGGGGGAAAATTAGTGCTGAGAAAGCCTATAAAGATATTAAGATGCTTTGGAAAGACTTAAAATCCTCTAAGAAGCAATTGGGAATTGGCCAAAAACCCCCCAGTACCGAGGAGCCAAATT
Source organism: Microcoleus sp. Pol12B4 (assembly GCF_036701385.1). Lineage (NCBI taxonomy): Bacteria > Bacillati > Cyanobacteriota > Cyanophyceae > Oscillatoriales > Microcoleaceae > Microcoleus > Microcoleus sp. Pol12B4. The sequence goes on from NZ_JAUBQR010000355.1 coordinate 2,107, forward strand.
CACCTTAAAGTCATCGCTGCAAAACGCAGCGTTTGCAATCGAAAACCCCTGCGATTGCGAGCGCTGCGTTTTGCATCGTACCCAGCAAATGTAAGGTGCTTGCTAGTAGGCAAACTTTAGACACTCTATGGTTTGGGATTTGGTGCAGTTGCTCCGGCAAAGGAAGTACAATTCCCACCGAGGCCAGAAATAATCGCGCAAGTATTAGTTTTCAGCATTCCCTGATATGTATCAGCACCGGTGCCGGGGCCACCCAACTCGTCGCTGTAAAGTTCTTTGTTGGAAATTTCGACATTTGCCTCCCTCGCCACAGTCTCCATCAACTTCGGATTAGTTGTAGTTTCCGCAAAAATTGTCGGCACTCCTGCGGTCTTAATTTCTGAGGACAATTTGGCAATTCTTGCTGCGGTGGGCTGTTCCTCTGTCGTCACACCCTGCAAAGCTCCAGCCATCTCCAAACCGTAAGCATCGGCATAGTAACTCAGAGCATCGTGAGTTGTTACTAACTTCCGTTTTTGGGCTGGAATAGTCGCAATTTGAGCTTTGATCCAAGTATCTATTTTTTGCAACTCATCTGTTAAGCTTATTGCATTTTTTGTATAAAGTTGAGCATTGTTGGGGGAAACTTTGATCAATTCATCCCGAATTGTTTCTACCATGCGGCGGCCATTTTGAGGATTATGCCAAACGTGAGGGTCAGGGACTTTTTCACCTTCTGCATGGGGTTTGTTTTCCCCTTTCTCTTCGCCGTGTTCGTGCTCGTGTTCGCCCATCAGCGGTTTGGGAACGGCGAGTTCGTGGACGGCGATTTTGGGCGCGGAATTACTGCTAGATTCAATTAACTTAATGATGCTGGGTTCGTGGTTGTAGCCGCCGTATAAAATCAGATTTGCTGTTTCAATAGCTTTGCGGTCTTCCGGCTTGGTTTGGTAGGCGTGGGGGTCGTCTCCCGGCTTGATCAGACAGGTGGTGTCGATCGAACTTTGAGCGATTTCTTTAGTTAGGTTGCAGATAACGCCAGTCGTGGCCACGACTTTTGGCAAATTGGCGGCGTGACTGGCTTGAGTTTGACTTGTGGCGGGACTGTCTGACACCGGATTGCTTGCGTTCTGCCCTCCACTGCACCCAACCACTCCGCAGCCGATCGCCAAAACCGCCGCACCGCACAATCTGCCGCTTTTTCCAGCCAACTTCTTTAACATTTTCACCTTTGGAACGATAATCGTTATTGCTTTTTCGAGTTATCCTATTCTAGTAGCTACGAACAAGAATCGTTCTCAAAATCTCGAATTATGCTAGAAGTGCAAGACTTGGCTGTCAATTATCGCGGAATTTCGGCTCTCAACAGCGTGAATTTCCATTTACAATCGGGACAATTAACCGGTGTATTCGGCCCCAACGGTGCGGGGAAAAGCACGATGGTGAAAGCGATGCTGGGATTGATCCCGGCCTGTCGGGGTTTGGTCAAATATCAGGGACGGCTGCTGAAGGAACAGTTGTCGCGGGTGGCTTATGTGCCGCAGCGATCGCAAATTGACTGGGATTATCCGATTACGGTGTGGAATGCGGTAATGATGGCGCGAACTGTCCAGACTGGTTGGTTTCGCAGCCCCTCGAAGCAGTCGCAAGAATTGGTGAAAGGTGCTTTGCTGCGGGTAGGAATGTGGGATTTGCGCGATCGGCAAATTGGCGAACTGTCTGGCGGACAGCAGCAGCGGATTTTCTTAGCAAGGTCGATCGCCCAACAAGCCGATTTATTCTTCTTCGACGAACCTTTTAACGCGAT